>JBBIIW010000044.1:0-12303 GCA_037446305.1 Candidatus Rokuibacteriota bacterium | reverse complement strand
CGCCGGCGATGACTCGAGGCCGCCCGCCCGGCGTCCCGGCGATCAGCGCGGCACCGGGAACAGGTAGTGGAATTCCGACCCGTCGAGCGTGTGGAACTCCGTGATCCGGTCCGGGTTGTAGGCGCTGTAGGTCGTGGACCGGTACATGAAGATCCAGGGCGCGTCCTCGAACAGGCGCTTCTGGAGGTCGGCGTAGATCGTCCTGCGCCTGGCGAGGTCGAGCGTGCTGCCGCCGGCGTCGATCAGGGTGTCCGCCTCCTTGTCGGCGTGCGCCCCCAGGTTCCAGGTCTGCCCGGCGCGGCGGGAGTGGAAGAGGGCCTGGACGACCTGGTCGGGATCGCCCGTGGAGCCGGCCCACCCGAGCATGTAGCCGTTGAACTCGCGCTTTTTGATGGCGTCGATGTATCCCGGCCAGTCGCCGATCACGCGCAGGTCCACGTCGAGGCCGACCGCCTTGAGGTATCCCGCCACTGCCTGGGAAACCTGGCTGTCGAAGGGGTAGCGGTTGTCGGGTGACATGAGCACGAACTTCGCCCCGGTGGCGCCGGCCTCCTGGATCAGCCGGCGCGCCCGGTCGGGGTCGTACGCGTAGGTCCCGACCGGGACGTGACCCCAGACCATGGCCTCGATGACGGAGCGGGCCGGGCTGCCGGCGCCCAGCAGCACCTTCTCGATGATGGCCTGCTTGTCCACGGCGTGGTTGACGGCCAGGCGCACCCGGCGGTCGCTGGTCGGCGCCTTGGTGTAGTTCAGCTGGTAGAAGATGTTGCGGCCGTTGATGGGATGCACCTTGACCTTCGAGCCCTCCAGCTGCTTCACCTCGGCCGGCCCCAGGCGCAGCGCCAGGTCGGCCTCGCCCCGCTGGATCATGAACAGCCGCGTCGAGACGTCGGGCACGAACCGGAAGACGATCTGGTCGTAGAGCGCCCGGGGGCCCGGGTAGCCGTCATAGCGGGCGATGACGATGCGGCTGCCCCGGGTCCACTCCTTGAACACGTACGGCCCGCAGCTCACCGGCTGGACGCCGAAGCGCTCGCCCAGCTTCTGGTCGGCGGTCGGGCTGACCAGGCCGGCGTGGGAGTTGGCCAGGTTGGCCCGCAGGGCCGGGTAGGGCCTGGCGGTGGTGAGGACGACCGTGTCCTCGCCGGCGGTCTTCACCTCGGTGATCGGCTGCATCAGCACCTTGGCCGAGGCGCCCCTGCTCTGCATGCGCTCGATCGCGTGCTTCACCGCCTCGGCGTTCACCGGCGTCCCGTCGTGGAACGTGTAGCCGCGCTTCAGGCGGAGCGTCCACGTCCGCTGGTCGGCGCTGATCTTCTCCTCGGCGACCAGGTCGGGCACGGGAGTCATGTCGTCGGCGTACGTGTAGAGGCGGCAGAAGACGTGGTACATGACCATGTACTGGTCACCGCTCGTCCACTCGCGCGGGTCCAGGGCCGGGAACTCGGAGGGCAGCAGGACGGTCAGGCTGGCGCCGGCGGCAGCCCCGGGCGTCAACGCCGCCAGCGCGAGCAGCGCGATCAGGGTCAGGGCCAGGAGTCGCATCGGTCGGTCCTCCTTGTCACGGTGTGCCGGGCGGGGGCTCGTCACCGGAGCAGCGTGCCCCGGGTGTGCCTGGGATCGAGGGCCAGGCGGAGCCCGTCGCCGAAGAGGTTGATGCCGAGGATGGTGATCATGATGGCGAGCCCGGGGTACACCACCAGCTGTCCCTGCTGGAGCATGTAGCGCCGGCCGGCGTTCAGCATGGCGCCCCACTCCGGGGTCTCCGGCGGCACCCCGACGCCGAGGAACGACAGCGTGGCGCCGATCAGGATGGCGGTGGCGACCTGCAGCGAGGCCACCACCAGCAGCGAGTTGACCAGGGACGGCGCGACGTGGCGCGCGAGCACGCGGCCGCCGGGGGCCCCCAGGGCCCGGGCGGCGACCACGAAGTCCTGCTGGCAGAGGCTGCGGGTGGAGGTCTGGGCCACGCGGGCGAAGATCGGCACCGCGCGCAGGCCCACGGCCAGGACGACGTTGAGCACGCCGGTACCGGCCACCGTGACGACCATCAG
This sequence comes from Candidatus Rokuibacteriota bacterium, assembly GCA_037446305.1. GTDB lineage: Bacteria > Methylomirabilota > Methylomirabilia > Rokubacteriales > CSP1-6 > JBBIIW01. The sequence continues at coordinate 10,249 of JBBIIW010000044.1, read as the reverse complement.
CGCGATCAGGATGCCGGGGAAGACGATCAGGCCCTCCATGGCGCGCATGGCGACGGCCTCGAACCAGCGCCCGAGGTAGCCGGCCAGGACGCCGATGGTGCCGCCGGCGACCAGGCCGAACAGCGTGGCGCCGAGGCCGATCAGCAGGGAGAGGCGAGAGCCCAGGACGATCCGGGCCAGCAGGTCCCGCCCCAGCTGGTCGGTGCCCAGCCAGTGGCGGCGGCTGGACCCTTCCAGGGCGTGGGCCAGGTTCTGGGCATACGGGTCGGGCGTCAGGCTGGGGCCGACGAGCGCCATCAGGGCCAGGCCGACCAGGATGCCCAGCCCGATCCGGCCGGTGCCGGGCAGGCGGCCGGCGCGCCGGGCGGCGGCCGGCGGCGAGGCGGCCGGCTCGCCGACGAGGATCCTAGCCGTACCGGACGCGAGGGTCGATGAGGCCATTGACGACGTCGACCGCCAGGTTGACGAGCGCGAACAGCAGCGCGAACGCGAGCACGAGCCCCTGGATCATCGGGAAGTCGCGGCCGGCGATGGCGTCGACGAGGGCCTTGCCGACGCCGGGCCAGGCGAAGATGGTCTCGACGGCGATGATGCCGCCCAGCATCCGGCCGAACTCCAGGCCGGCGAAGGTGACGGGCGGGATGAGGGCGTTCCGCAGCGCATGCCGCCAGAGGACGCCGCCGGCGCTCACGCCCTTGGCCACCGCCGTGCGCACGTAGTCCTCGCCCAGCGCGTCGAGGAGCGTGGAGCGCGACAGCCGCGCGAACACGGCCAGGCTCTGCGGCACCAGGGTGGCGGCCGGCAGCACCAGGTGGACCCAGCCCTCGCTGCCGGCCACGGGCAGCACGCCGAGGCCGACGGCGAAGACCAGCACCAGCAGCAGGCCCAGCCAGAAGGTGGGCGCCGACACGCCCAGCAGGGCCAGCAGCAGCAGCGCGACGTCGGGCCAGCGGCCCACGCACACGGCCGCCACGCCGCCCAGCGCGAGCCCGAGCGCGAAGGCGACGGCGATGGCGGTGAAGCCGAGCAGCAGCGTGGCCGGCAGCCGCCGGGCGATCTCCTCGACCACCGGCTGGTGGCTCCGGATGGAATCACCCAGCTCGCCCCGGGCCAGCGTGGCCAGGTAGAAGCCGTACTGCACCGGCAGCGGCTGGTCCAGGCCGAGCCGCGATCGGATCTCCTCCACGATTTCCGGCGTGGCCTCCTGGCCGGCCAGCACCTCGGCCGGGTCGCCCGGCATCAGCCGCAGCATGACGAAGACGACCGCGCTGATGAGCAGCAGCGTCGGCAGGAGCTGGAGCAGCCGCCGCAGGACGTAGATCAGCATGGCCCCGCCGGCCGGCCGGTCAGTCCTTCTCCCACTGGATCCGGTTGCGCAGGGCGGGGTAGCCCTCGATCTGGACCTCCACCACGTCGCCCTCGGCGAGGAACTCCGGCGGCTTCTTGATGATGCCGATGCCGAGCGAGGTGCCGGTCGTGATCACGTCGCCCGGGTTCAGCGTGATGCGGGCGGTGATGTACTCGATCGCCTCGGCCACGGTGTGGACCATGTCGGAGGTCTCGAAGCGCTGCTTCTCGACCCCGTTCACGCGGCACAGCATGGTCAGCTTCTGGGGATCGGGGATCAGCCGGGTGGGGATCAGGGTGGGCCCCAGGGGCCCGAAGGTGTCCACGCACTTGAGCGGGACGATGACGCTGCCGGCCTCCGGCGGGCGGGGGATGATCTTGGCCGTCATGTCGTTGCAGGCCGTGTAGCCGCCCACGAAGTCCAGGGCGTCCCGGGCCTTGACCCGGCGGGCCGTGCGGCCGATGACGACCCCCAGCTCCGCCTCGAAGTCCACCTTGTCGATGACCCGGGGCACCAGGATGGGCTCGTCGTGGCCGATGGCGCAGCCGGGGAGCTTGGCGAAGACCTCCGGGTGCTTGTTGAAGGGGACGCCCTCGTGGAGCGCCAGGGCCCGGTAGTTGTAGCCCAGGCCGAGGAAGACGGCGGGCGTGGTCGGGGCCAGGAACCTGACCTGGCCGGCATCCCTGGCCAGGCCGCGCTGCGCCGCGCGCTCGGCGGCGGCCCGGGCGCGCTCGAGGGCCCCGGGACCGGCGGCCAGGAGCGTGGCCACGTCGGCGAAGCTCGGGTCGTCGGCCGGGCTCAGCTCGACGACCTGGCCGTCGAGGTAGGCGGCGGCGGCGGGTCGGCCTGCGGTGCCGCGGATACGGGCGAGTTGCATGGATCCTCCTGCGGGACTGCGGGTTATCGCCAGTCCTTCAGCGTGACGACGAAGCGGTGCCGGTCGGCGCGATAGAAGGTCTGGCTCACGAAGATGGGATGCCCGGCGGCGTCGAAGTACGTGCGCTCGCCCGCGATCACGGGGGCGCCGACCTCGATCCCCAGGTGGGGAGCGAACTTCGGGTCGGCCAGGGTGGCGCCGATGGTCTGGACGACGGAGTCGACCTGGATCCCGTGGCGGTCCTTGAGCAGCGAGGCCAGGGTGTGCTGCCGCAGCAGCGGGAGGTCGGGCGCGACCCGCGCCCCGATGGCCTCGGGCAGGAACGCCTCCGTGAAGGCGATCGGCTGCTCGTCCACGAAGCTGAGCCGGTCGATCGCGACCACCGCCGCCCCGGGCTCGAGGGCCAGGTGGGCGGCGATGCGCGGCGTGGCGCGCTCCACGGCGTGCCGGAGGACCTTGGTGAAGGCGCCCTCCCGGTACTTCATCACCTTCTCCAGCAGCTCGCTGGGCTTGGTCTCCGTGCGCGGCACGGGCGGACCCAGGTAGAAGGTCCCCCGCCCCTGCTCGCGCCGGATGAGCCCCTCCTTCTCGAGCTGGTCGAGCGCCTGCTGGATCGTGATCCGGCTCACGCCGAAGTCGGCGCAGAGCGCGGCTTCCGAGGGCATCCTGGCCCCGGGCGCGTACTCCCGCTCGAGCCGGTCGGCCAGGATCGCCTTGATCAGCAGGTACTTGGGGAGCGGTGGGCGCATCGCGCCGCAGAATACCACACCTGTTGACATGAAGACCAGACAAGAGGATAAGTTTGGCCGTTGCCAGGCACCGCCGTCCAGGGAGGGCCGTTATGTCGAGGCTGGTCGTCAGGGAGCATCCCCGGCTGCCGAGGGTGTCAGCGCCCGGGAACCTCGTCTTTCTCTCCGGGGCGGTCGGGCGCGCCCCCGACGGCACGATCGCCCGGGGTGACGTGCAGGCGCAGTTCCGGCAGCTGCTCGACAACACCGAGGCCGCGCTGCAGCTGGCGGGCGCCCGGCGCGAGCACACGTGGTCCGCGTCACGCTCTACCTGATCGACAAGCGCCACAAGCCGCTGCTCGACCGCCGGCGCGAGGAGTTCTTCGGCCAGCAGTGGCCTGCGGCCACGGCCATCGGGGTGACCGCGCTGGCCTCGCCGGACTACCTGGTGGAGATGGACTCGATCGCCGTCGTGGACTAGAGTGGAGCGCCCATGGAACTGGAGATCGCGACCTACCGCGTCCGGGACGTCGAGTTCGGCCCTGCCACGGCGCTGCGCGACGGCATCCTCTCCATCGATCGCCCGGCGCTGATCGCTCACCTGCTGGAGGACGCCAACCTCCAGGCCGTGGACGTCGAGATCGCGCGGCCCGGGGATTCCACGCGGATCATCCACATCCTCGACAGCGTCGAGCCCCGGCTCAAGGTCTCGGGCGGCCGGGACTTTCCCGGCCTGCTGGCGCCCCCCGACCTGGCCGGCTCGGGGCGCACCCATCGCCTGGACGGCGTGGCGGTGATCGGGACGGCGAACCTCTCGGGAGCCGCCGACAGCCAGGGGCTGAAGGAAGCGATCATCGACATGGCGGGGCCCGGCGCCCGCTACCACCCGTTCGGCCGGACCGCCAACGTGGTGCTGATGCTGGAGCCCCGGGCCGGACTGGCCGCGACCGAGGCCGTGGCCGCCTGCCGGCGGGCCTGCCTGCGGGCGGCCGTCTTCCTGGCGCGCCCGACCCGCGCCCTGGCGCCCGACCGGGTGGACGCCTTCACGCTGGCCCCGGCCGATCCCGGGCTGCCCCGGGTGGCCTACGTCATGCCCGTGATGAGCGAGGGCGAGATCCACACCACCTTCTTCTACGGGCGCAGCGTGCAGAGCCTGCCGCACCTCGTCCACCCCAACGAGATCCTCGATGGGGCGCTGGTGAGCGCGGACTACTGGATCGGCTGCCACCGGAGCCCCACGTACCTCTACCAGAACGAGCCCGTCATCCGGGAGCTGTACCGGCGCCACGGCCGGGACTTCGACTTCGTCGGCGTCCTGCTCTGCCGCTGCCTGATCACCTCCCAGGAGGAGAAGTGGCGGCAGGCCAACCAGGCGGCCAAGGTGGCGCGGATGCTCGACCTGCACGGCGCGGTGATCACGATGTCCAACGGCGGGCACGCCTACGTGGACCAGATGCTGCTCTGCCAGCAGCTGGAGCGCGCCGGCGTGGCGACGGTGCTGGGCGTGGACGAGTACGCCGACGCCGACGGCGCCGACTTCCCGCTGGTCACCTACGTGCCCGAGGCGACGGCCATCGTGAGCGTCGGCAACCAGGAGGAGATCGTGGAGTGGCCGGCGGTGGAGCGCGTCCTGGGGGGTACCGCGTTCCTGGCCGGCAACGCCTACGAGAAGGGCTTCCAGCGGCGGCCCGACGAGCCGCTCACGGTGGCCCTGCGCCAGATCTACTGCTCGACCACCCAGCTCGGGTGGTCCACGCTCCGGGGGCGCGCGTACTGATCCCGAGGAGGCGATGAGGGGGGCGACATGGGCGGCCTGCGAGTGGCGCATTACCTGAACCAGTTCTTCGGCGGCGTGGGCGGCGAGGATCTGGCCGACGCGCCGCCCCAGGCGCGGCCCGGCGCGGTGGGCCCCGGCACGCTGCTGCAGCAGTGCCTGGGCGAGGGCGCCACCGTCGTGGGCACCGTGATCTGCGGCGACAACCGGATGGCCGAGCAGCAGGCGGCCACGCTGCCGGCCGTCCTGGCGCTCCTGCGCGACCTGCGCCCCGACCTGGTGGTGGCGGGACCGGCCTTCAACGCCGGGCGCTACGGGCTGGCGTGCGCGGCGGTCTGCGGGGCGGCCGTCCGCGAGCTCGGGGTGCCGGCCGTGACCGGCCTCTTCCCCGAGAACCCCGGGCGGGAGGCCCTCGATCGGTCGGTCATCGCGGCGGTGGTCGGCGCGACGGCGGCCGGGATGAAGGCGGACATGGAGCACGTGGCCCGCCTGGCCCTCAAGCTGGCCCGGAAGGAGCCGCTGGGGCCGGCCGACGTGGAGGGCTACCTGCCGACCGGCCGGCGCGTCAACGAGTTCTCGGACCGGACGGGCGCCGAGCGGATGGTGGAGATGCTGGTCCGGAAGCTGCGCAAGGAGCCCTACGTCAGCGAGCTGGTCGTGCCGCAGTTCGACCGCGTGCGACCGGCGCCTCCCGTGGCCGACCTGGCCAGCGCCACGCTGGGGATCGTGACCACGTCCGGCGTCGTGCGCGCCGGCAACCCGGAGGGCATCGAGTCCTGGCGGGCCACGAAGTGGGCCCGCTACCCGCTGGCCGGCCTGGAGGCGCTGTCGCCCGAGGCCTTCACCTGCGTGCACGGCGGCTACGACAACCGCTACATCCGGCAGGACCCGCACCGGGCCGTCCCGCTGGACGTCCTGCGCCGCTACCTGCGCGAGGGGCGCGTCGGGCGCCTGCACGAGGTGCTCTACACCACCGTGGGCAACGTCATGCCGGTGGAGCGCGCGCGCCGGCTGGGGCGGGAGGTGGCGCAGGAGCTGCGGGACGCCAGCGTCCAGGCGGTGCTGTTCACGGCCACCTGAGGGACGTGCAATCGTTGCGGCGCAACGATCGCGAAGGAGATCGAGCGGGTGGGCATCCCGGTGGCGTTCTGCTCCGCCATCCCGACCATCCCCCTGGCCGCCGGCGTGCCCCGCGTCATCCACGGCAAGGCCGTCCCGTACCTGCTGGGCGACCCCTCGCTGCCGGGCGACCGCGAGTACGCGCTGCGTGAAGCGCTGACCGCGCGGGCCCTGGCCACGCTCACCATGGAGGTCACGGAGCCCACGGTGTTCACCGCCGGTGGTTGACAACGCCCCGGGACTCGCGCATGAATCACCGCAGCCCGGGCGGGCGAGAGGTCCTGTGGGCGAGCCGTTGATCACGGTCACCAATCTCGACAAGACCTACGTCACGCGCGGCGGCTCGGTCATCCGCGCGCTGGCCAACCTGTCGCTCGCGGTGGAGGCCGGGGAGTTCGTGACGATCGTCGGCCAGTCGGGGTGCGGCAAGACGACGTTCCTCAAGATCCTGGCCGGCCTCCTGCCGCGCACCACGGGCCAGGTCACGGTGCGGGGGCGGGCGGTGGACGGCCCCAGCCGGGACATCGGCATCGTCTTCCAGGACCCCGTGCTGCTGCCCTGGCGCACGGTGCTCGACAACGTCCTGCTGCCGGTGCAGGTGCTGCGGCTCGACCGGCAGGTGTACCGGCCGCGGGCCCTGGAGCTGCTCCGCCTGGTCGGGCTGACGGGCTTCGAGGACAGGTACCCCCACGAGCTGTCCGGGGGCATGCGCCAGCGGGTGGCCATCGCGCGCGCGCTCGTGCACGACCCGTCCCTGCTCCTCATGGACGAGCCCTTCGGGGCGCTGGATGCCATGACCCGCGAGCACATGAACCTGGAGCTGCTGCGGATCTGGCGGGAGGCGGGCAAGACGGTCCTGTTCGTCACCCACTCCATCCCGGAGGCGGTGTTCCTGGCCGACCGGGTGGTGGTGCTGTCGGCCCGGCCCGGGCGCATCGTGGAGATCGTGCGGGTGGACCTGCCCCGGCCCCGGGACCTGGACATGATGGCCACCGACGAGTTCGGCGTGTACACGCGGAAGATCCGCCACCTCTTCGACGCGCGGGGGTGGGTGGACTGACGCCGGAGGAGGTGTGCCGTGGCCGATGACCTGGCCGTGACCCCGACCGCGTGGCGCGAGCTGCTGGCGGACCCGCGGGCGTTCGTGCGCAGCCGGCCCCACCTGCCGCTGATCCCGCTGGTGTTCGTGGCCTTCATCGCGCTGTGGGAATGGGCGGTGCGGGCCTGGGAGATTCCGCCCTTCCTGGTGCCGGCGCCCAGCGCCGTGGCCGCCGCGCTGGTCGGGGGCCTGGCCAGCCAGCTCTACGTCGCGCACTTCTGGGTGACCCTGTCGGAGGCGCTGGCCGGGTTCCTCATCGCGGCGGTGGCCGGCGTGGTGCTGGGGGCCGTCATCGCCCAGTTCCGCCTCGTCGAGCAGACCCTGTACCCCTACCTGGTCGCGCTGCAGACCCTGCCCAAGATCGCCATCGCGCCGCTCATCATCGTCTGGTTCGGCTTCGGCATCACCTCCAAGGTGGTCATCGCGGCGATGGTGTCCTTCTTCCCGGTGCTGGTGAACGTCATCGTCGGCCTCAAGACGGTGGACCAGGGCAAGCTCGACCTGATGCGCTCGCTGGATGCCAGCCGGTGGCAGACGTTCTGGATGGTCAAGTTCCCCAACGCGCTGCCCTTCGTCTTCGCCGGGCTGGACGTGGCCATCGTCTTCAGCGTGCTCGGCGCCATCGTGGGCGAGTTCGTCGGCGCCCAGCAGGGGCTGGGCAACCTCATCCTGCAGTTCAACTTCACCCTCGACATCGCCGGGGTCTTCTCCGTGCTCATCCTCCTCTCGGTGCTGGGGGTGAGCCTGCACCTGCTCATGCAGGTGCTGCAGCGACGGCTCATCTTCTGGGCCGAGCCCGAGCAGGTCATCGGGGCCTAGCCGCAACCCTCAACCGCCAGGAGCGTCGCCATGAAACGGGGTCTCGCGCTCGCGATCGTCGCCGCCGTGCTGGGGCTGGCCGTGACCGGCAGCATCGCCCAGGACCGCGCGTTGACGAAGGTCAACTTCGCCATCACCACCAAGGACATCTCCGTCGGACACGCCGCCCACACCTCGCTCCCGGTCGTGCTCGGCTACTGGAAGGAGGAAGGGCTCGACGTCGCGGTGGCCGGCGTGGAGGGCTCGACGGCCGGCGCCCAGCAGCTGGGGGCCGGCAACCTGCACGTCATCTCGGTCGGGCCGGAGGTCATCCTGATCTCGCGGGAGAAGGGCATCCCCATCAAGTGCTTCTACGTGCAGGCCCGCGAGACCATCTTCCGCCTGGTGGTCCCCGCCGACAGCGCCATCAAGACGGCGACGGACCTCAAGGGCAAGACGATCGGTGTGCCCTCGCTGGCCTCCGGCTCGGTGCCCTACACCAAGACGCTGGTGGCCTCGGCCGGCCTCGACCCGGAGAAGGACATCAAGCTCCTGGCCGTGGGCGTGGGCGCGCCCGGCGCGCTGGCGCTCCAGCAGAAGAAGGTGGACGCCCTCGGCCTGTGGGACACCCTGCAGGCCAGCATGGAGAATCGCGGCCTGCAGTTCCGCCAGATCACCACTCCCGTCGTCCGCGACATGATCGGCCAGAGCCTGGCCGTCCAGGACGCCTACATGGCCGAGCACCCCCGGGTGCTGGTGGGGGTCGCGCGGGGCATCGCCAAGGCCACCCTGTTCGGGCTCACCAACCCCGAGGCCGCGGTGCGGCTGCACTGGAAGGCCTATCCCCAGAGCAAGCCGCAGGGGGTCGAGGAGGCCAAGGCGCTGCAGGAGGCCATCCACGTCTTCAAGTCGCGCTTCGAGCTGCAGCGCGTGGACCACCGGGACGACAAGCGCTACGGCGCCGCCACCCTCGCCCAGTGGGCGCGCCTGGTGCAGATCTACAAGGACCAGGGGATCATCGAGGGAAAGGTCAAGCCCGAGGCGCTCTACTCGGACGCCCTGATCGACGAGATCAACCGGTTCGACCGCGAGGCGGTGATCCGGCAGGCCCGGGAGTACCGGTTCTGAGCGGCCAGGACCTCCGGAGCTTCCTGGCGGCGCTGGAGGCCAAGGAGCCCGAGGACGTCTGGCGGGTCGGCGAGGAGGTCGACGGCGACTACGAGATCGCCGCCCTGATCATGGAGCTGGAGCGCCGGGGACGCACCCCGGTCCTCTGGTTCGAGCGGGTCCGGGGCGCGCGCTTCCCGCTGGTCACCAACCTCTTCGCCGACCGGCGGCGCTTCGCCCGCGCCCTCGGGGTGCCCGTCGAGGCCCTGGCCGCCGAGTGGGTGGCCCGCGGCGACCGCCGGCTGCCGCCGGTGGTGCGCCCCACGGGGCCGGTGCGGGACGTGGTGCTGACGGGGCCGGAGGTGGACCTCCGGCGGCTGCCCATCATCCGGCACTTCAGCGAGGACGCCGGGCCCTACATCACCAACGCGATCGTGGTGGCCCGGGACCCGGACACCGGCGTCCGCAATGCGAGCTTCCACCGCATGCAGCTCCGGTCGCCCACGCGGCTGGGAACCAGCCTGCACAGCCGCCGTCACCTGTGGGACTACCAGCGGCGGGCCGAGGAGCGGGGGCGGCCCCTGCCGGTCGCCGTGGTGATCGGCGCCCACCCGCTCTTCCACTTCGGGGCCGGGCTGTGGAAGGGCCCGATCGACGTGGACGAGTACGAGGTGGCGGGCGGCTTCTTCGGCGAGCCGCTCGAGCTCGTGCCGGGCGTCACCGTGCCCGTGGAGGCGCCGGCCCACGCCGAGATCGTCCTGGAGGGCCACATCCTGCCGGGGGTGCGCGAGCCGGAGGGGCCCTTCGCCGAGTTCACGGGCTACGCCTCCGAGCGATCCACGCAGCACGTGCTGGAGGTGAGCGCCATCCTCCACCGCCGCGATGCGCTCTACCAGGACATCGCCGCCGGCATCGCCGCCGAGCACACGACGCTCCTGGCCGTGCCCCAGGAGGCCCGCCTGCTCAAGGTGCTGCGGGGCCACTACCCGGGCGTCAAGGCCGTGGCCTACCCGCAGTCCGGGACGTGCCGGCTGCACTGCTACATCGCGATGCGGGTGACCGCCGAGGGCCAGGCCCGGAACGTGGCCCTGGCCGCGCTGGGCGAGGACCTCGCGCTCAAGCTGGTGGTGGTCGTCGACGACGACGTGGACGTCACCCGCGAGCAGGAGGTCCTGTGGGCGGTCGCCACGCGGATGCAGGCCGACCGCGATGTGATCGTCATCCCGAACGCCATGGGCGCGATCCTGGACCCCTCGTCGCGCGACGGCGCCACGGCCAAGATGGTCATCGACGCCACCCGGCCGCTCGCCGGCTTCGCCCGCCGGCACACGCTGCCGGCGGAGGCGGTCGCGCGGGCGGCCGCGCTCATCGAGGCCTGGCGGCGATAGACGCCCGCGTG
>JBBIIW010000043.1:0-12531 GCA_037446305.1 Candidatus Rokuibacteriota bacterium | reverse complement strand
GCCCTGCGGACGCCGCCCGCGTGGTCGAGCGACCCCCGCCCGGCCCCGCCCCGATGACGCCGGCCGGGTCGAGGGATCACCGCGCGCCCCGCGCCAGCTCGACGACCTTGCGCGCGCCATCCCCCATGTCGTCGGCGGTCGTGAAGTTCAGCCCGGACTCGGCGAGCATCTTCCGGCCCAGCTCCACGTTCGTGCCCTCCATGCGCACGACGACGGGGAGCCGCAGCCCCAGCGTCTTCACGGCGGCGATGACGCCCTCGGCCAGCCGGTCGCAGCGCAGGATGCCGCCGAAGACGTTGATGAAGACGGCCTTGACGGCCGGGTCCGACGACAGGATGCGGAAGGCATGCTCGATCTGCTCGGGCGAGGCGCCGCCGCCCACGTCCAGGAAGTTGGCCGGCTCCCCGCCGGCCAGCTTGATGATGTCCATGGTGGCCATGGCCAGGCCCGCCCCGTTGACCATGCACCCGACGTTGCCGTCCAGCTTGATGTAGTTGAGGCCGTACCGGGAGGCCTCGACGTCGAGCGGGTCCTCCTCGTGGACGTCGCGGAGGGCGGCGACGTCCGGCTGCCGGAACAGGGCGTTGTCGTCGACGTTGAGCTTGGCGTCGAGCGCCAGCACGCGCCCGTCGGCGGTCACCACCAGGGGGTTGATCTCGGCCAGCGAGCAGTCGCGCGCCAGGTAGAGCGCGAACAGGCTCCGGATGAGCGCCACGGCCGGCTTGAGGAGCGGGCCGTCCAGGGCCAGGCCGAAGGCCAGCCGGCGGGCCTGGAAGTCGGCCAGCCCCAGGGCGGGATGGGCCCACTCGCGGAGGATCGTCTCCGGGCTGCGCGCGGCCACCTCCTCGATCTCCATGCCCCCGGCCGCCGAGGCCATGACGACGTGCGCGGCCCGCGCGCGGTCGAGCGTCACCGACAGGTACAGCTCGCGCTCGACCCGCGAGGCCTCCTCGACCAGCACCCGGCGGACCAGGATCCCCTCCGGCGGCGTCTGGGGCGTCTTCAGGCGCATGCCCAGGATCTGCGCCGCCGCCTGCTCGGCCTGCCCCGGGTCGTCGGCCACCCTGATGCCCCCGGCCTTGCCGCGGCCGCCGGCGTGGACCTGCGCCTTGACGACGACCCGCCCCCCCAGCCGCTCGGCGACGGCGCGGGCGGCCGCCGGCGTGTCGGCCACCTCTCCGCGCGGCACGGCCACTCCGGCCTGTCGCAGGAGGGCCTTGGCCTGATACTCGTGGATCTTCACGGCGCCGGCTCGCGCCGGCCGCCACGCAGCTTCCGCAGGAGCCAGACGATGGGGTCGAAGTTGTCGGCCATCCGCTCCTTCATGGGGATGATGCCGTTGTCGGTGATGTGGATGTGCTCCGGACACACCTCGGTGCAGCACTTCGTGATGTTGCAGAGGCCGATGCCGGCCTGGGCGCGCACGAACTCGGTGCGGTCCCGGGTGTCCAGGGGGTGCATGTCCAGCGAGGCGATCTTGATGAAGAAGCGGGGCCCGGCGAACGACCGCTTGAGCTCCTCGTGGTCCCGGATCACGTGACAGACGTCCTGGCACAGGAAGCACTCGATGCACTTGTGGAACTCCTGGATGCGATCGATGTCCTCCTGCATCATCCGGTACGTCCCGTCCGGCTCCGGCGGCCTCAGGCGCAGCGGGGGGATCTGCCGGGCCTTCTCGTAGTTGTAGGAGACGTCCGTGACCAGGTCGCGGACGAGCGGGAAGGTGCGGATGGGCGCCACCGAGATCGGCTGGTCCTGGGGCAGGGCGTTCATCCGCGTCATGCACATGAGCCGCGGGTGGCCGTTGATCTCCGCGCTGCAGGAGCCGCACTTGCCGGCCTTGCAGTTCCACCGGCAGGCCAGGTCGGGGGCCTGGGTGGCCTGGATGCGGTGGATGACGTCCAGGACCACCATGCCCTCCTCGGTCTCGACGCGGTAGTCCCGGAACTCGCCCCCCCGGGCGTCGCCGCGGAACACCCGCATGGTGACGGTCGGCATCACGCGCCCTCCTCGAGGATCTTGCGCAGCTCGGGCGGCATCTCGGGCAGCGGCTCCCGGCTGACCTGGAGCGTCCCGTTCTTCTGCCGCAGCACGACGTTGACCTTGCCCCATGCCGGATCGGTCTTCGGGTAGTCCTCCCGGGTCTGGGCCCCCCGGCTCTCCTTGCGCTCGAGGGCGGCCACCGCCGAGCACTCGGCCACGGTCAGCAGCGTGCGCAGGTCGAGGGCCGTGTGCCAGCCCGGGTTGTAGGCGCGGCCGCCGGCGGCGATGGCGCGCTCGGCCCGCTTCCGCAGGGCCTCGATCCGCCGGAGGGCCTCCTCCAGCTCCCGCTCGGTGCGGATGATGCCGACCAGGTCCTGCATCGTCTCCTGCAGGTCGGCCTGGATGGCATACGGGTTCTCGCCGTGCGTGCGGGTGAACGGCTCCAGCGCCTCCCGGGCGCAGGCCTCCACCTGCCCGGCGTCCACCACCAGGTGGCCGCCGAGGTTCTTGGCGTAGAGGGCGGCGGCCAGGCCGGCCCGGCGGCCGAACACCAGCAGGTCGGAGAGCGAGTTGCCGCCCAGGCGGTTGGCGCCGTGCATGCCGCCCGCGCACTCCCCGGCCGCGAACAGGCCGGGCACGGTGGCCGCGGTGCTGTCGGCCTCCACGCGCACCCCGCCCATCACGTAGTGGCAGGTGGGGCCGACCTCCATCGGCTCCTTCGTGATGTCGACGTCGGCCAGCTCCTTGAACTGGTGGTACATCGAGGGCAGGCGCTTGCGGATGTAGTCGGCCGGCCGGCGGGTGCAGATGTCCAGGAAGACCCCGCCGTGGGGACTGCCGCGCCCGGCCTTGACCTCGGCGTTGATGGCCCGCGCCACCTCGTCGCGCGGCAGCAGGTCGGGCGTGCGGCGGTTGTTCTTCTTGTCGGTGTACCAGCGGTCGGCCTCCGCCTCGTTGTCGGCGGTCTCGGCCTTGAAGAACTCCGGGATGTAGCGGAACATGAACCGCTCGCCCTTGCTGTTCCGGAGCGTTCCCCCGTCGCCCCGCACGCCCTCGGTGACCAGGATGCCGCGCACGGAGGGCGGCCACACCATCCCGGTGGGGTGGAACTGCACGAACTCCATGTCGATCAGGTCGGCGCCGGCCCACAGGGCCATGGCGTGGCCGTCGCCCGTGTACTCCCAGGAGTTGGAGGTGATCTTCCAGGCCTTGCCGATGCCGCCGGTGGCCAGCACGACGGCCTTGGCCTTGAAGACGACGAACTCGCCGGTCTGGCGCCAGTACCCGAACGCGCCCGCCACCCGGTCGCCGTCCTTGAGCAGGCGCTCGATCTTGCACTCCATGTAGACGTCGATGCCCTGGTGGATGCCGTGGTACTGGAGCGTGCGGATCATCTCCAGGCCGGTGCGGTCGCCCACGTGCGCCAGCCGGGCGTAGCGGTGGCCGCCGAAGTCGCGCTGCAGGATGCGCCCGTCCTTCGTCCGGTCGAACAGGGCGCCCCAGCGCTCCAGCTCCAGGACCCGCTCGGGCGCCTCCTGGGCGTGCAGCTGGGCCATCCGCCAGTTGTTCAGCATCTTGCCGCCGCGCATGGTGTCGCGGAAGTGGACCTGCCAGTTGTCCTCGGGCCACACGTTGCCCAGGGCGGCCGCGATGCCGCCCTCGGCCATGACGGTGTGCGCCTTGCCCAGGAGCGACTTGCAGACGAGCCCGACCGAGACCCCCTGGGCGGCCGCCTCGATGGCCGCCCGCAGCCCGGCCCCGCCGGCCCCGATGACGAGGACATCGTGCTCGTGCGTCTCGTACGTCGTCGTGGCCATCACAGGATCCTCAGGTCGCGGATGACGCCCATGGACACCAGCCGCACGTACAGGTCGGCCAGCGCCACGCTGAACAGGGACAGCCAGGCGAAGGTGGGGTGCCGCTCGTTCAGCCGGCTGATGAACCGCCACACCCGGTACCGGGTCTCCGCCCTCGAGAAGACGTCCACGTGGCCGCCGCACACGTGCCGGCAGGAGTGGCAGGAGAAGGTGTAGCCGGCCAGCAGGATCACGTTGGCCCACAGCACCAGCGTGCCCACCCCGATGCCGAACCCGTCGGGGAAGCGGTGGGCCAGGATGGCGTCCCAGGTCAGGAAGACGATGAACAGGACCGCGAGGTACCAGGCGTACCGGTGGAAGTTCTGCAGGAACAGCGGGAAGCGGGTCTCCCCCGTGTAGCCGGTCTTGACGTCCCGCACGGCGCAGGCCGGCGGGGCCACCCAGAACGACCGGTAGTAGGCCTTGCGGTAGTAGTAGCAGGTCAGCCGGAACAGGCCCGGGCCCCAGAGGATCAGGAAGGCCGGCGAGACGATGCCGAACCAGGGCAGCTGCACGTCCGGGACGGTCCAGCCGAACGTCGGGTGCAGGCAGGAGCGCGCGATGCACGGCGAGTAGAAGGGCGACAGGTAGGGCGCGGCGTAGTAGTGCGCGTTCTGCAGGGCGGCCCACACCGAGTACACGATGAAGCTTCCCAGCACGACCACCACGGTCACCGGCAGCGCCCACCACGCGTCCTGGCGGAGGTGGGGGGCCGCGATCGGCGGCCGGGCCTGACTCACGGCGCGAGCGCTCATGACTCCTCCCGGGCGTAGGCCTTCTGCCCATCCTGGTACAGATCGCCGCCCCAGCAGTCGTTGATGACGATGGCGGGAAAGCCCTCGACCTCGAGCCGGCGGATGGCCTCGGTGCCGAGGTCCGGGTAGGCGACGATCTCCAGCCGCTTGACGTGCCGGGACAGCACCGCCCCCGCGCCCCCGATGGCCCCGAAGTAGACGGCCCGGTGCCGCCGGAGCGCCTCCTTCACGGCCGCCGAGCGGTAGCCCTTGCCGATGGTTCCCTTGAGGCCGAGCGCCAGCAGGGCCGGCGTGTAGGGGTCCATGCGGCCGGCGGTGGTGGGCCCGATCGACCCCACGACGTCACCCGGCCGCGCGGGCGAGGGCCCGGTGTAGTAGATGATCTGGCCGCGGACGTCGATGGGCAGGGCCTGGCCCTGCTCGATGAGGGGCCGCAGCCGGGCGTGGGCGGCGTCCCGGGCGGTGTAGATCACGCCGCTGATCCGGACGCGGTCGCCCGCCTTCAGCGCCTCCACGTCCGCGTCGCTCAGCGGCGTGGTGATCTCCTTGACGCCGTCGGCCGCCGTCCGGATCATGCCCGGCGCTCGGGGACGCGGCGGGGGAGCCCCGCTCCCGCCTGGAGCGCCGCCCCGGCCGCGGAGATCACAGCGTGACCTCCTTGTGGCGATGGGCGTGGCACTCGATGGTGACGGCCACCGGCAGGGAGGTGATGTGGCAGGGATAGGTGAGGATGTGGATGCCGAAGGCCGTCGTGTCGCCCCCGTAGCCCTGCGGCCCGATCCCGAGCCGGTTGGCGCGCTCCAGCAGCGTCCGCTCCAGCGCGTCCAGCGCCGGGTCCGGGTTGGGCGAGCCCAGCTCCCGGAACAGGGCCTTCTTCGAGAGGAGGGCGGCCTTCTCGAAGGTGCCGCCGACGCCCACGCCCAGCACGAGCGGCGGGCAGGCGTCGGGCCCGGCCGTCTTCACGCACTCGATGATCCAGTCCTCGACGCCCGGCTGCCCCTCGGCCGGCGTCAGCATCCGGTACTTGGAGCGGTTCTCGCAGCCGCCGCCCTTGGCCATGAGCAGGATCCGGAGCGCGGCGCCCGGCACGACCTCCACGTGGATGACGGCCGGCGTGTTGTCGCCCGTGTTCACGCGGTCGAAGGGGGAGCGGACGATCGAGGCCCGCAGGTAGCCCTCGCGGTAGCCCTGCCGGACCCCCTCGTTGATCGCCTCCTCCAGGGCGCCGCCGGTCACGTGCGCGTCCTGGCCCAGCTCCACGAAGCACACCACCATGCCCGTGTCCTGGCAGTAGGGGATGCGCCGGGTGCGGGCCATCTCGGCGTTCTCCTTCAGGATCTGCAGCACCTGGCGGCCGGCCGCCGAGCGCTCGGTCCGGAGCGCGCGGTCGAAGGCCCGGAGCATGTCGGGCTCCAGCTCCCAGTTGGCCTCCAGGCAGAGCTTCTTGACGGCGTCGGTGATGGCGCTGACGTGGATGTCGCGCATGCTCATGCCGTCGCCGCCCGGGCGTGGACCATCCGGAACGTCGCCTCGGCGCCGAAGGCGCGCTGGGAGAGATCGATCGCGTGCGCCGCCCCCCGGATGGAGAGGACCGGCGTCGGCGTCTGGTACCCGTCGGGAATCGGCTCGGCCATGCCTGCGGTCTCCTGTCTAGAGCTTGAGCTTGTCCACCAGCTCGCGCACGGCGGCCGCGGACCGCGCGAACGCGGCCTGCTCGTCGGCCGTGAGGCGGATCTCGACCACCTGCTCCACCCCCCGGCGCCCCAGCTTGACCGGCACGCCCACGTAGAGGCCCCGGACGCCGTACTGGCCGTTCAGGTAGGCGGCGCAGGGCAGGATCTTCTTCTTGTCCTTCAGGATCGCCTCCACCATCTCCACCACGGACGCCGCCGGCGCGTAGTAGGCGCTGCCCGTCTTGAGCAGGTTGACGATCTCGGCGCCGCCGCCGGCCGTCCGCTTCACCAGCGCCTCGATCCGCTCGGGCGGCAGCAGCTCGGTGATGGGGATGCCGGCCACGGTGGAGTAGCGAGGCAGGGGCACCATGGTGTCGCCGTGCCCGCCCAGCACGAAGGCGGTGACGTTCTCGACCGAGACGTCCAGCTCCCGGGCGATGAAGGTCCGGAAGCGGGCGGAGTCCAGCACCCCGGCCATGCCGATGACGCGCTCGGGCGGGAAGCCGGACTTCCGCCAGGCCAGCTGCACCATGGCGTCGAGCGGGTTGGTGACCAGGATCAGGATGGCCCGGGGCGAGCGGGACACGACCTGGTCCACGACCGAGGCGACGATCTCGGCGTTCTTGAACAGCAGGTCGTCCCGGGTCATGCCGGGCTTGCGGGCCAGCCCGGCGGTGATGACGACGATGTCCGAGTCGCCGGTGTCGTCGTAGCCGTTGGCGCCGATCAGGAGCGAGTCGTAGCCGTGGACGGGGCCGGCCTGGAGCAGGTCCAGGGCCTTGCCCTGGGGCACGCCCTCCAGCACGTCCACCAGGACCACATCCCCCAGCTCCTTCTCCACGGCGTACTGGGCCACGGTGGCGCCCACGTTGCCGGCGCCGACGACGGTGATCTTGGCACGGGCGGCCATGCGGTGTCCTCCGGGCTAGCGCGAGGCCATGTGCTGGATGACGGCGGTGGCGAACTCCGAGCACTTCACTTCCCGGGCGCCCTCCATCAGCCGCGCGAAGTCGTAGGTGACGGTGCCGGCCGAGATGGTCCGCTCCATGCCGGCGATGATGCGGTCGGCCGCCTCCGTCCACCCCATGTACCGCAGCATCATCTCCCCGCTGAGGATCACGGAGCCGGGGTTGACCTTGTCCTGGCCGGCGTACTTCGGCGCCGTGCCGTGGGTGGCCTCGAACAGCGCGTGGCCGGTCTCGTAGTTGATGTTGGCCCCCGGCGCGATGCCGATGCCGCCCACCTGCGCCGCCAGCGCGTCGGAGAGCAGATCGCCGGTCAGGTTGCAGCAGGGGATGACGTCGAACTCGTCGGGCCGGGTCAGGATCTGCTGCAGGAAGGCGTCGGTGATGGCGTCCTTGACCAGGATCTTGCCCGCCGGCGGCCGGCCGCCGCACTCCTCCCACGAGACGAGCCGGTCCGAGAACTCGCGCCGGGCCAGCTCGTAGCCCCACTTCATGAACATCCCCTCGGTGAACTTCTGGATGTTGCCCTTGTGGACCAGGGTGACGTTGCGGCGGTTGTGCTCGATGGCGTAGCGGTAGGCGGCCCGGATCAGGCGCTCGGAGCCTTCCCGGGACACCGGCTTGATGCCGATGGACGACGTCTTCGGGAAGCGGATCTTCTTGACGCCCATGTCGCGGGTCAGGAAGTCGAGCACCCGCTGGCACTCGGGGGTGCCGGTCAGCCACTCGATGCCGGCGTAGATGTCCTCCGTGTTCTCCCGGAAGATCACCATGTCCACCTTCTCCGGGCGCTTGACCGGGGAGGGCACGCCCTTGAGGTAGCGGACGGGACGCAGGCACACGTAGAGATCCAGCTCCTGGCGGAGGGAGACGTTCAGCGAGCGGAAGCCCTCGCCCACCGGCGTCGTCAGCGGTCCCTTGATGGCGACCAGGTACTCGCGGATGTAGTCGAGCGTCTCCGGGGGCAGGAGGTTGGGCGGGCAGTCCGCCCCGTAGACGGCCTGGGCCTTCTCGCCGGCGTAGACCTCCATCCAGGCGATGCGGCGCCGGCCCTGGTACGCCCGCTCGACGGCGGCGTCGAACACGCGGACCGCGGCCCGCCAGATGTCGGGCCCGGTCCCGTCGCCCTCGATGAATGCGATGATCGGCCGGTCGGGGACCCGGAGCTTGCCGTGCTCGATGGTGATCTTCTCGCCGGCGGGGACCTTCACCTTGCCTGCCATCACGTGCGCTCTCCTGGTTGGGGGTCGAGCTCCACCGGCTGCTGGCCCGCGTTGAGGGCCGAGCCGGCGCGGAACCACGCGATCTGCTCGCGGGTGAGGCTGTGGTGGACCTGGAGCTCCTCCGTGCGGCCGTCCGGCTTGCGGAGGCGCACGGTCAGCGGCCGGCCCGGCGCCAGGCCGGCCAGCCCCACGATGCTCACCCGGTCGCCCTGCTCGAACCGCTCGTAGTCGGCCGGATCCCGGAAGGTCAGCGGCAGGATGCCCTGCTTCTTGAGGTTGGTCTCGTGGATGCGGGCGAACGAGCGGGCCAGGACCGCCACGCAGCCCAGGTACCGCGGGGACATGGCGGCGTGCTCGCGGCTGGAGCCCTCGCCGTAGTTCTCGTCGCCGACGACCACCCACCCCAGCCCCCGGGCCTTCAGCTCGCGCGCGATCCGGGCCAGCGGCTGGCCGGGGGCGCCGGTCAGCGGGTTCACGCCCCGGCCCGTCTCGCCGGTGAAGGCGTTGACGGCGCCCAGGAACATGTTGTCGCTGATCCGGTCCAGGTGGCCCCGGTAGCGCAGCCAGGGCCCGGCCGGCGAGATGTGGTCGGTCGTCGTCTTGCCGCGCGTCTTGACCAGGATCGGCGCGTCGATGATGTCCTTGCCGTCCCAGGCCTGGAAGGGCCCCAGCAGCTGCAGCCGCTCGCTGTCCGGCGGGATCACGATGGTCACGCTGTCCGGATCGTCGGCCGGCGCCTCGTAGCCCTCCTCGCCGCGAACGAACCCCTGCCGGGGCAGCTCCTCGGCCTCCGGCGGCGTGAACCGCACGGCTCGTCCCTCGGGCGTGGCGAGCGTGCCGTGCACGGGGTCGAACTCGAGCGTGCCGGCGAAGGCCAGGGCGGTGACGATCTCGGGACTGGTGATGAAGGACAGGGTGGCGGCGCTGCCGTCGTTGCGGCCCGGGAAGTTCCGGTTGAACGACGACACGATCGTGTTGGGCTGGCCGGCGGCCACGTCGTGCCGCGTCCACTGGCCGATGCAGGGACCGCAGGCGTTGGCCAGCACGGTGCCCCCGATCCGCTGGAAGGTCTCCAGGAGGCCGTCGCGGCGGATCGTCTGGAAGATCCGCTCGGAGCCGGGGGCGATCAGGAACGGCACCCGGGCCCGGAGGCCGGCCGCCAGGCCCTGCCGCGCGATGTGGGCGGCCCGCTGCATGTCCTCGTACGAGGAGTTGGTGCAGGAGCCGATCAGCGCGTTGGTGATGGCCAGCGGCCAGCCGTGCTCGCGCGCCTCGACGGCCAGCCGGGAGATCGGCCGGCCGCGGTCCGGCGAGTGCGGGCCCACGACGTGCGGCTCCAGCTCGTCCAGGTTGATCTCGACCAGCTCGTCGTAGAACGCCCCGGGGTTCTCGGCCACCTCGGGATCGGCCCGCAGGTGCTCGGCGAACTCCTCGGCCAGCGCCGCCAGGTCCGCTCGCTCGGTCGCCCGCAGGTAGGCGGCCATCCGGTGGTCGTAGGGGAAGATCGACGTGGTCGCCCCCAGCTCGGCGCCCATGTTGCAGATGGTGGCCTTGCCGGTGGCGCTGATGGACTCGGCGCCGGGGCCGAAGTACTCGATGACCTTGTTGGTGCCCCCCTTGACCGTCAGCAGCGTGCAGAGGTACGTGATGACGTCCTTGGGCGCCGTCCAGCCGGACAGCTTGCCGGTCAGGTGCACGCCGATCAGCCGTGGGTGCAGGACCTCCCAGGGCAGCCCGGCCATGGCCTCGGCAGCGTCGGCCCCGCCCACCCCGATGGCCAGCATGCCCAGCCCACCCCCGTTGGGCGTGTGGGAGTCGGCGCCGATCATCAGCCCGCCCGGGAACGCGTAGTTCTCCAGCACGACCTGGTGGATGATCCCGGAGCCGGGACGCCAGAAGCCGATGCCGAACTTCCGGGAGGCGGAGCGCAGGAAGTCGTAGACCTCCCGGTTCTCCTGCACGGCGCGGGCGAAGTCCTCCGCGGCGCCCGACTCGGCCCGGATCAGGTGGTCACAGTGCACCGTCGTGGGCACCGCCACCCGCTTGCGGCCCGACATCATGAACTGCAGCAGGGCCATCTGCGCGGTGGCGTCCTGGAGCGAGACGCGGTCGACGCGCAGTCTCAGGATCGCCCGGCCCCGCTCCCAGGCCTGGACGGCGAAGTCCCAGCAGTGGGCGACGAGGATCTTCTCGGTGAGCGTCAGCGGGCGGCCGAAGGCGCGGCGGGCCCGGGCGAGACGGTCAGGCATCCCGGCGTAGAGCGCGCGCACCTGCTGAACGGCCGACATGCCGACCTCCTGACGGACGTTCGCCTCCGGCCCGCGCGCGGCGAGCTGGAGGCGACAGTGACGAATTACACTAACGCGCGGCCCCCGACCCGTCAAGGGACGCGCCGGTTTTTCGCCGGTTTGCGGCCCGCCCGCGCCTACCGCGGGGCGCCGAGCGCCATGCGCCGGAGCGCGAGGATCGAGGCCGTGGGGCTCAGGCCCATGGGGCACACGTCCGTGCAGCCGGCCTGCCCGTGGCACCGGCTCAGGGCGTCCTCGGCCAGCAGCGCCGTCCAGCGGCCGCGGCGGGCGGCCTCCCGGCTGTCGCGTTGCAGGGTGAAGGCCCGGTTGAGGGCGGCCGGGCCCGGGAACCGGGGGTTCCAGGCCACCATCGTGCACGCCGACAGGCACATCCCGCAGCCGATGCACTCGATGGCGGCGTCGATGGCGCGCCGCTCGGGCGAGCCGGAGGGGATCCGGGCCGCCTGGCCGGCCGGCGCCCGGCCCGTGAAGGCCGCGCCCACGGCCTGCATCCCGGCGGTGAACGGGGCCATGTCCACGACCAGGTCGCGCAGCAGCGGGAAGTGGTGCAGCGGCCGCAGGTCCACGGTGCGGGCGCCCAGCGAGGACAGCCGGGTGCGGCAGGCCCAGCGCTCCCGCCCGTTGACCACCATCGCGCACGAGCCGCACATGCCGACCCGGCAGGCGTACCGGAAGGCCAGCGTGGGATCCTGCTCGCGCTGGATCGCCACCAGCGCGTCCAGCACCGTCGTGTCCGGGCCGCTCGCCACCCGGTAGGCCTGGGTGCGCTCGGCCGCGCCCGGGGCCCAGCGAAAGACGCGGAGCGTGACTATGCCAGGTCCCCCACGAACGCGGCCACCGCGCGGCCGATCTCGGCCGGGGAGTCCTCCTGCACGAAGTGCAGGCCGCGCACGGTCACCTCGCGCTGGTTCGGCCACCGCCGGCAGAAGTCCCGCTGGGCGCCCACCAGGATGCTGCCCGGCTCGGCGTTCACGAAGAGCTTGGGCAGCGGGCTCGCCGCCAGCCAGCGGGCGTAGTCGTCGACGATGGCCACGACGTCGGCCGGCTCGCCGTCGAGCGGGATCTCGCGCGGCCAGGCGAGCATCGGGCGCCGCCGCTCCCCCGGCTCCCGCCAGGGCTCCCGGTAGGCCTCCATCTCCTCGTCCGTGAGCCGCCGCAGGATGCTGGCGGGCAGGATCCGCTCCACGAACACGTTTCGCTCCAGCACGATCGTCTCGCCGGCCGGCGAGCGCATGGCCTGGAAGATCGCCCGCCCCGCCTCCGGCCATTCGGCCCACGTCAGCGGCCGCACGATCGCCTCCATGTAGGCCAGGCCCCGCACCCGGTCGGGATGGCGGCGGGCCCAGTGAAAGCCGAGCGCCGAGCCCCAGTCGTGCCCGACCAGCACGGCGTCGCGCAGGGCGAGCGCGTCGAACCAGGCGTCCAGGTAGCGGGCGTGGTCCACGAAGCGACACGAGCCCGAGGCCGCCGGGCCGGACCGTCCCATGCCGATGAGGTCGGGCGCCAGGCAGCGGGCGAGACCCTGGACGTGCGGGATGACGTGGCGCCAGAGGTAGGACGACGTGGGATTGCCGTGCAGGAACACGACGGGGAGGCCGGCGCCCACGTCCTCGTACGCCATCTCGCTGTCGAGAACCCGGGCGCGCCTGCGGGGGGCGGCACCGGCTGGCATCACCGGCTCTGGATTGTACCGCCGGCCGCCGCCCGGAGCGCCCCGGCCGTGCCGCGCCGGGGCGCCCCCGGATCGGCCTTCAGCCCTGCGGCGGC
>JBBIIW010000042.1:0-12920 GCA_037446305.1 Candidatus Rokuibacteriota bacterium | reverse complement strand
TCGGGCGCCGTGGCCAGCCGCCCGGCGCCGCACACGGTCGCCTCGCCGCGGCCGGCGGTCTCCCGGATCATGGCCAGCATGGGCCGGCTGGAGGCCGCGGTCGAGCCGGCCAGCGCCACCGCCAGGAGATCGAGGACGTAGGTGGCCGAGCGCTCGACCAGGTCGGCCTTCAGCGCGCGCTCGTCGTGGGCGACGACGAAGTCGGCCAGCTGCTCGGTGAGCGTCGGCATGTCAGGCCCCCGCCAGCTCGCCGTAGGCATCCGGGCGCCGGTCCCGGAAGAACGGCCAGACGCGCCGCACCTCCTCGACGCGCGCCAGATCCAGGTCCGCCACCAGGACCTCCTCGTCGGTCTCGCCGGCCTGGGCCAGCACCTGCCCGATGGGGTCGATGAAGAGGCTCCGCCCGTAGTAGGTGCTGTCGCGCTCGGTCCCCACCCGGTTGACGCCGGCCACGAAGACGCCGTTGGCGATGGCGTGCGCGCGCAGCTCGACTTCCCAGACGGAGCTGGAGAACCCGCGGCGGGTCGTCGCGGTGGGCACGAAGATGACCTCGGCGCCGTGGAGGGCCAGGAGCCGGGCCGCCTCCGGGAAGTGCCGGTCGTAGCAGATCATGATGCCGATCCGGCCGTGCGGCGTCGGCCAGACCGGGAACCCCCGGTTGCCGGGACGGAAGTAGAACTTCTCCTGGAAGTGGCTGGACATCGGCAGGTGATGCTTCCGGTAGATGCCGAGGACCTCGCCCCCGGCGCCGACGAGCGCCGCGGCGTTGTACAGCTCGCCGGCCTGCGCCCTCTCGTAGAACGGCACCACCAGGACGAGGCCCAGGGCGCTCGCCACCCGGCGCATGCGGGTGACCGTGGGGCCGTCGAGCGGCTCGGCCAGGGCCTGGGCGGCCGGGTCGAGGGTCTGGGCGAAGAACCAGGTCGCGAACAGCTCCTGCAGACAGGCCACGGCGGCTCCCCGGCGGGCGGCCTCCTCCAGCAGCTCCTCGGCGCGGTCCAGATTTTCCTCGCGCGACCGGTCACCCCGCATCTGGATCAGCGCGGCTCGCATGAACGCTCCTGCACCAGCAATCAGTTTTTCAGGATTATGCGATCCTGAAAAGCCCTTGACAAGACCCTTCGGGGGAGATTTACTCGCCTGCACACTGGACCTCGGTCCCCGGGGCTGCGCCGGGGGTGCGCGGGAGGTGGCGGTGGAGTTCGATCTCCTCATCCGGAACGGCCGGCTCGTCGATCCTCGGGGCGGCGTGACGGCCGCCGACGTCGGGGTGCGCGAGGGGCGGATCGCGGCCGTCCTGGCGCCCGGCGTGCCCGCGCGGGCCGGCGAGGAGATCGACGCCGGGGGGCGCCCCGTGCTCCCCGGGGTGATCGAGCCCCACACCCACCTGGGCTACCGGCGGCCGTTCGCGGACGACGTCCGCACGGAGACCGCGTCGGCCGCCCTGGGCGGCGTGACCACGGTGATGACGTTCCACCGGCACTACCGGAGCGCCGAGCCGAAGCCCTACGACGACTTTCCCGAGCTGGTGGCGGCGGTGGAGCGGGAAGCGCACGTGGACGTCGCCTTCCACTTCGGGATCCTCACCGAGGCCCAGCTCCGGGAGCTGCCCCGCTACCTCGACTGGGGCGTCTCCTCCTTCAAGTTCTACATGGCCTACCGGGGGGCCGACGGGCGCGACGTGGGCATGATCAACGAGTGCGACGACGGCCTGATGCTGGAGGGCTTCCAAACCCTGGCCCGCTACCCGCACGCCGTCGCCTGCGTCCACTGCGAGAACACCGAAATGATCGGCCGCTACGTGCGCGCGGTGCGCGCCGCCGGGCGGGCCGACCTGGCGGCCTGGAACGCGGCCCGGCCCGCCTTCGCCGAGGCCGAGAACGTGCGCCGGGCGGCGTACTTCGCCGAGCTGGCCGGCTGTCGCCTCTACTACGTCCACATCGGCGCCCGGGAGAGCCTGGCCGAGGCGATGGCTCACCGGGCGCGCCACCCGCGGCTGCTGGTGGAGACGTGCACGCACTACCTCACCCATACCGAGGACTCGCCGGCGGGGCCGCTGGCCAAGGTCAACCCCCCGGTGCGGACGGCGGCCGACGTGGCCGCGATGTGGGAGGGGCTGCGCACGGGCGCCATCGACACGGTCGGCACCGACCACTGCGCGACCACCCTGGCCGAGAAGCAGGGCGACATCTGGCAGGCCGTGCCGGGCTTCCCGGGCATGGCCACCTCCCTGCCGGTGCTGCTGTCCGAGGGGGTCGGCCGGCGGGGCCTCTCGCTGTCGGACGTGGCGCGGGTGACCTCCTACAACGTGGCCCGGGCCTTCAACCTCTACCCGCGCAAGGGCCGCATCCAGGTGGGGGCGGACGCCGACCTGGTCATCGTGGACCTGGAGCAGGTGCGCACGGTGCGCGCCGCCGACCTGGGCTCGGCCTCCGACTTCTCGCTCTACGAGGGCTGGACGCTCCGGGGGTGGCCGGTGACGACGATCGTCCGCGGGCAGATCGCGGCGCGGGACGGCGCGCTGGTGGCCAAGCCCGGCACGGGGCGATTCGTTGGCCGGTAAGCGCTCCCGCACCCCGCCGGAGGGCCTCCACCCGTTCCTGGCCCGCCTGCACGGCCACCGGTCGTCGCTGTCGCCGCTCCACCGGAAGATCGTGGATTTCTTCCTCACGCGGCCCGACGAGGCGCTCTACGCGACGACGACGGCCATCGCGCGCGATGTGGGCGTGAGCGAGGCCAGCGTGGTGCGGTGCTGCCGGCGGCTGGGGTTCCAGGGGTTCCGCGACTTCCAGTCGGCGCTCCGCCAGATCGGTCGCGCCCCCCTCTCGCGCGTGTCGCGGGTGGAGATCGTGGCCGGCAAGCGCCGGCCGCTGGCCGCCCTCATCGACGACGTCATCGGCAACGACATCGAGAACCTCCGGGCGACCCAGGGCCAGCTCGATCACGCCCTCATCCTCCAGGTGGCCGAGATGCTGTGGCGGGCGCGGACCATCTACGTGATCGGCGTCCGGAGCGCGCACTCGAT
Organism: Candidatus Rokuibacteriota bacterium; assembly: GCA_037446305.1. Taxonomy (GTDB): domain Bacteria; phylum Methylomirabilota; class Methylomirabilia; order Rokubacteriales; family CSP1-6; genus JBBIIW01. The sequence goes on along the minus strand of JBBIIW010000042.1, from coordinate 9,895 downwards.
CGCCGTGTTCCTCCACTTCGCCCTCCGGCTGCTGGGGCGGAACTCGCGGCTGCTGACGCCGGGCATCGGCGACGTGCCGGAGCAGCTGGTGGACGTGGGCCGGCACGACGTGGCGGTCGCCGTCAGCTTCGAGCGCTACGCGCGTGCCACCGTGGAGCTGTTCGAGGCCTGCGTGACCCGGGGGGCGGCCGGCGTGGCCATCACCGACAAGCCGACCTCGCCGCTGACCGACCACGCCAAGGCCATCCTGATGTGCCGGACGCACTACCTGACCTTCATCGACTCCTACGTGGCGCCCCTGTCGCTGGCCAACGCGATCCTCACCGTGCTGGCCGTCCGGCGGCGCCGGGCGGCCACCCGGTCCCTGGCCCGCATGGAGGAGGCATGGGACATGATGAGCACCTACCACTGACCGAGGAGACCCGGATGGCGAGTCAGACCCCGCGCAAGGTGAACGTGGTCGCGGTCCAGTGCGGGCCGGGGGCCCCGGAGCCGGACCGGAACGTGGAGCAGAACCTGGCCCTGGCCGAGGAGGGGGCCCGCCAGCTGGCGCCGGATTTCGTCGTCTTCAGCGAGCTGTCCACGACCCAGTACTTCGCCGGCTGCAACGACCCGCGCTGCTTCGAGCTGGCCCAGCCCCTCGACGGGCCCGTCATCCAGCGCTTCGCGGACGCCGCCCGGCGGCTGGGCACCTACATGCTGGTGACGTTCTTCGAGCGGGGCGCCGTGAAGGGCGAGTTCTTCAACAGCTGCGCCGTCCTGTCGCCCCAGGGGCAGCTGGTGCCCGGCCGTTTGCCGGACGGCCGGACCGTGCGGTGCTACCGGAAGAACCACATTCCCGACCAGTACAGCTACGCGCCGGGGCTGAACGAGCGCTACTACTTCAAGGGCGGGCCGGGCCTGCCCGTGTTCGACACCGCCCACGGCCGCATCGGCATCCTCATCTGCTACGAGCGCTCGTTCCCGGAGGCCTGGCGGGTGCTGGCCCTGCACGGGGCCGAGATCGTCTTCGTTCCCACCGCGCTGTGGGGACCCAACCGGTCCGCCAGCTGGAGCTTCGAGCTGCGGACGGCGGCGCTCCAGAACGGCGTGTTCGTGGTGGGCGTCAACAAGGGCGGCCGGGAGCTGACCGAGGCCGAGCGGCCCTTCTACGGCGCCAGCGTCGTCTACTCGCCGATGGGCGATCTCCTGGCCGAGGGGCCGGAGGGCAAGGGGCCGGCCATCGTGACGGCGACGCTCGACCTGGCCGAGGTGGCCCGCCACGGCGTGCGCTACACCTTCTTCCGCGACCGGCGGCCCGAGCTCTACGCCTCCCTGGCCGACGTGGCCCGGAGCGTCTACTGATGCGGATGAAGGTCGGGGTCTTCCTCGGCACGCAGCACCCGGCCGCGGCCGATCCGCGCCGGGCCTTCCGGGACCACCTCGAGCAGACCTGCGCGCTGCGGGAGAACGGCTACGACGCCGTGTGGGTCGGCCAGCACTACCTGACCTACCCCGAGCAGTTCTTCCAGACCACCCCGCTGCTGGCCCGGCTGGCCGCCGAGGCGGGCCCGATGACGATCGGCACCAACCTGCTCCTGCTGCCTCTGCACAACCCGGTGGACGTGGCCGAGCAGTACGCCACCATGGACATCATCGCCGATGGCCGGTTCATCCTCGGCGTCGGGCTCGGCTACCGCCAGGAGGAATACGACGCGTTCGGCGTCGACCGCCGCACGCGGGCTGGCCGGTTCGAGGAGGCGCTGGAGCTGCTCAAGCGGCTGTGGACCGAGGACCACGTGACGTTCGAGGGGCAGTTCTACCGGGTGAAGGACGTGAGCATCCGCCCCCGGCCCCTGCAGCGGCCCCGGCCGCCGATCTGGATCGGCGCCGCGGCCGACCCGGCCGTGCGCCGCGCCGCGCTCCTGGGCGACGCGTGGATCTCGACCTCGGTCACCACCTTCAGCGCGATCCGGGAGCAGGTGGCGCTCTACCGGCGGGCGCGGGCGGAGGCGGGGCTGCCGCCGGCCGCCGAGTACGCCAAGTGCGTGGAGCTCTACGTGGCCGAGGACCGGCGGCGAGCCTTCGAGGAGTCGGCCCCCTACATCGCCGCCAAGTACCGCTCGTACTACGCCTGGGGCATGGGCCGGAACGTGCCGGGCGAGACCGGGGAGTCGCTGGCGGTCGAGGAGCTGGTGCGGGACCGCTTCGTCATCGGGGCGCCCGACGACGTGATCCGCGAGTGCCGGCGGCACCGCGACGAGCTGGGGGTCACCCACCTGATCGTGCGCTTCAACTTTCCCGGCATGGCCCAGGCCCACGTGCTCAAGGCCATCCGGCTGTTCGGCCGGGAAGTCATCCCCGCGCTCCGGGAGGCGGGAGAACACGGAGGACAGTCATGACACATCGGCGATGGATCACCGTGACGGCGGCGGCGGTGGCGTGCCTGCTGGTCGGCGCGAGCGCCGGGCCGGCGATGGCCGCCGACCCGGGACTGACGGCCGACACCATCAAGATCGGCGCCTTCGGACCCCGGACCGGCCGGGTCTACATGTACGGCGAGCTGGCCATGAACGGGGCCGAGCTGGTGTACCGGCAGGTCAACGACCGGGGCGGCATCCACGGGCGGAAGATCGTGTACGTCCGCGAGGACGACGAGTGCAAGAACGAGGGCGGCATCGCCGCCGCCAAGAAGCTGATCCACCAGCACCAGGTCTTCATGATCCACGGCGGCGGCTGCTCCAACCCCGCCATCGCCGCCCGCGAGGAGGTGGAGTCGAACCGCGTGCCGATGTTCGTCCTGGACGCGGTGGCGGACCAGATCGCCCAGGGCGCCCGGTACATCTTCCATCCCGGCCTGACCTCGGGGCTGGAGAGCGTGGCCCAGGTCGATTTCGCGAAGGCCATGGGCGCCAAGAAGATCGCCGTGGTCTGGCAGAACGACGCCTGGGGCAAGGGCCGGTACGAGGCGCTGATGGCCAAGATGAAGGCGGAGGGCATCACGCCGGTGGCCACCGAGGAGATGACCGTGGAGCAGAACGACGCCACCGCCGTCGTCCTCCGGGTCCAGAAGTCGGGCGCCGACACCGTGATCCAGGAGCTGTACCCGAAGCCCACCGCCGTCTTCGTGCGCGACGCGCTGAAGTTCGGCTACAAGCCGCTGTACATCTCCCAGACGGCGGCCGCGGACCTGCAGGATCTGCAGAAGCAGATCGGCATCCCGGGCGCGCTCGACAGGTTCTACGCCATCTCCCAGGTCCGGGTGAGCCTGGACGACCCCGACATGGAGCCCTGGCGGCAGGCCCTGCAGAAGCACTTCCCCAACGACCGGCTCTCGATCTACACGCTGTTCGGGATCGCCTCCGCCAAGGTGGTGGTGGCCGCGCTCGAGCACGCCGGCCGGGATCTCACCCGCGAGCGCCTGGTGGAGGCGACGAACAGGCTGTGCCGGGTGGAGACCGGGATCTACCCGGGGCCGGTCTGCTTCACGCCCGACGACCACCACGGCCTGGACCAGGTCGCCTGGATCCGCCTGACCGGCGACGGCAAGGTCGAGTTCTGGCGCGGGAAGTAGCGGGCCGGTGTTCGTCAACCTGCTGGTGAGCGGCCTCGCCAACGGGGCCGTCTACGCCCTGGTCGCCCTGGGCCTGGTCGTCGTCTACAAGGCGACGGCGGTGGTGAACTTCGCCCACGGCGAGGGCTTCATGCTGGCGGGCCTGCTGGCCTACTCCCTCTACGTCCTGGCCGGGCTTCCCTACGGCCTGGCGCTCCCGGCCGCCGTGGCCGGAGCCTGCCTGCTGGGCATGCTCACCGAGCGCCTCGCCTTCCGTCCGCTCATCCGGGCCTCGGTGGTGAGCCTGGTGCTCGCCACCACGGGGCTGTCGTTCGTGCTGAAGGGCATCGCGCGCCAGGTCTGGGGCGGCCGGGGCAGCGACCTGGCCTTCCCGCCGGTCGTCGCCTTCCAGCCGCTCCAGATCGGCGAGCTCATCCTGACCGGACAGTCGCTGGTGGTCATGGGCGGCGCCGTGGCCACCATGCTGCTGTTCCTGCTCTTCTTCCGCTACACCCTGCTCGGCAAGATGATGCGCGCGACCGCGGAGAACCAGCGCGCCGCGGCCCTGGTCGGCATCCGCGTCGAGCGCATCTCCACCATCACCTGGGGCGTGGGCGTGGCGCTGGGCGGCGTGGCCGCCGTCCTGGCCGCCCCGCTCACGCTGCTCTACCCCGACATGGGCGGCCCCCTGCTGATCCGCGCCTTCGCCGCCGCGCTCCTGGGCGGCATGGGAAGCCTGGCCGGCGCGGTCCTGGGCGGCCTGTGCCTGGGCGTGGCCGAGAACCTGGCCGGCGGCTACGTGGATACCAGCGTCACCGAGGTGGCGCCCTTCTTCCTCATCATCCTCGTGCTGCTGCTCCGGCCGCAGGGGTTCTTGGGCCGGCCCGAGGTGGTCAAGGTCTGATGGGGGGCCTGGCGCGGCCGCTCACGCTGCTGCCGGTGCTGCTGGCGCTGGCCGTGCTGGCGCCGGCGGTCCTGAACCCCTACCTCCGGTTCGTGGTCACCCTGTTCTTCATCTACGCGGTCGTGGCCCTGGGGCTGAACCTGCTCCTCGGGTACGCGGGGCAGTTCGCCTTCGCCAACGCGGCCTTCTTCGGCTGGGGAGCGTACGCGACGTCGCTGCTCCAGCTCCGGCTGGACCTGCCCTTCGTGCTGGCGCTGCCGCTCGGCGCCCTCCTCACGGCCGGCGTCGGCGCGCTGGTCGGCCTGCCGGCCCTGCGGCTGCGCGGGCTCTACCTGGCCATCGTCACCCTGGCCTTCGGCGAGGTGACCTACTGGGCGATGATCCACTGGGCCGGCCTGACGGGCGGGGCGAGCGGCCTGAAGGCCCCGGCCCCGGACTTCACGGCCCTCGGCATCCCGCAGGGGCTGGGCATGTACTACCTCTGCCTGGCCATGGCGGTGCTGCTCTACGCCGCCGCCTGGGGCATCGTCCATTCCCGGGTGGGGCGGGCGTTCGTGGCCGTTCGCGACTTCGAGGTCGCCGCCCAGGCGCTGTCGGTCAACCTCACGCGCGCCAAGACCGCCGCCTTCGTCCTGTCCGCGTTCTACGCCGGCGTGGCCGGCGGGCTGCACAGCGCGACGCTGCGCTTCGTGGCCCCGGAGTCGTTCGACCTGTTCCAGATGGTGCTGCAGTTCGCGATGGTCGTGGTCGGCGGGCTGGGCTCGGTCCTGGGCTCGGCCCTCGGGGCCGCCCTGGTGCTGGGCCTCCGCGAGAGCCTGCGGGCCGCCGTCGCCACGCAGGAGATCCTGTTCGGCGGGCTCCTGATCGTCTGCATCGTCTTCCTGCCCCGGGGGCTGGTGTCGCTGCTCCGCTGGCCGGGATCGCCCTGGATCGAGCGGCTGCACTGGGAGCCGCGGCGCCGGGGGCGCGAGGTCGCCACGTGGCCACTCTCGCCCTAGAGCGGGTCAGCGTCTCCTTCGGCGGGCTGCGAGCCCTGACCGGGGTGGACCTCACGGTGGCGCCGGCCGAGATCCGCGGGCTGATCGGCCCCAACGGCGCCGGCAAGTCGACGCTGCTCAACGTCATCAGCGGCCTCACCGTGCCGCAGGAGGGCCGGGTCCGGCTGGGCGGTGACGACGTCACCGGGCTCTCGCCGGATCGCATCGCCGCCCTGGGCGTGGCCAGGACGTTCCAGGGCGCGGCGCTCTTCCCCACCATGACCGTGCTGGAGAACGTGATGATGGGCCGCCACCGCCACACGCGGACCGGCCTCCTGGGGGCCGCCGTCTTCTCGCGGCGCATGCGCGAGGAGGAGCGGGACGCCCGGGAGAAGGCCGAGGCGGCGCTGGCCTTCGTCAACATGCTCGAGTTCCGCGACCGGCTGGGGGGCGAGCTCTCCTACGGCCAGCAGCGCTCGGTGGAGATCGCCCGCGCCCTGGCCCTGGAGCCCCGGCTCCTCCTCCTGGACGAGCCGGCGGCCGGGCTGTCGCCGCCGCGGGTGGCGGCGCTCGACCAGCTGCTGCAGCGCGTGCGCGACGAGAAGGGGATCAGCGTGCTGGTCGTGGAGCACGTGCTGCGGCTGGTGATGGAGATCTCCGACTCGGTGACGGTCCTCAACTCCGGCCAGAAGATCGCCGAGGGGCGGCCCAAGGACGTCTGCGCGGATCCGGCCGTGATCACCGCCTACCTGGGCACCCGCCGCCGCCATGCCTGAGACGGGGCCGATCCTGGAGCTGCAGGACGTGCACGTGGCCTACGGGCCGACGGCGGTGCTGCACGGCGTCTCCTTCGCCGTGCCGGCCGGCGGCATCGCCGCCCTGCTGGGCGGCAACGGCTCCGGCAAGTCCACCACGCTCAACACGATCTCGGGCTTCGTCCGGCCCCAGCGCGGCCGCATCCTCTTCGAGGGGCGGCCGATCCAGGGCTGGCCCACGGACGCCATCGTGGCCGCCGGCCTGGCCCAGGTCCCGCAGGGGCGCGAGGTCTTCGCCCGGATGACGGTGGCCGAGAACCTCGAGCTGGGCGCCGTGCGGCGGCGCGACCGGGCCGCGGTGCGCCGGGATCTGGAGCAGGTCCTGGCGCAGTTCCCCGTCCTGAGCGGCCGCCTGCGGCAGCCGGCGGGGACGCTCTCCGGCGGGGAGCAGCAGATGCTGGCCATCGCCCGCGCGCTCATGGCCGCCCCCCGGCTGCTGCTCATGGACGAGCCCTCGGCCGGGCTGGCGCCCCGCGTGGTGGACGCCCTCATCGAGCACATCACGGCGCTCAACCGCCGCGGGCTGACGATCCTGCTGGTGGAGCAGAACGTGGGGGCCGCCCTCAGCGTCGCCGACCGGGTGTCCGTCCTCAAGGACGGCGTGGTGGCCCTGCACGGCGCGGCCCGGGACTTCGAGGACAACCCCGAGATCATCCGGGCCTACTTCGGGCGATGAGCGCGGGCTGGGACCTGATCATCCGCAACGGCGACCTGGTGCTGCCGGGGGTGGGGCCCCGGCCGGCCGACGTGGCCATCGCGGGCGGCAAGATCCGGGCGCTGCTCCGGCGGGGGACCCCGGCGGCGGCCGCCGAGGAGCTGGACGCCCGGCACCTGACCATCTTCCCCGGCGTGATCGACCCGCACGTGCACCAGGACATCACCAGCTCGCCCGACCCCTGGCTCACCGAGACGCGGAGCGCGCTCGCCGGCGGGGTGACGACGCTGCTCGACTTCCGCATGGGCGGCGAGCCGTACTCCAAGCGCTTCGCCGGCGACCGGGCGGCCGCGGAGGCCTCCGCGCTGGTGGACTTCGGGTTCCAGTTCGTCATCGCCACCGAGGAGCAGCTCGGCGAGCTCGACCGGTACGTCGCCGAGTACGGGGTGCCCACGTTCAAGCTGCTGATGAGCTTCAAGGGGCAGGAGGGCGCCTACCTGGGCGCCCCGGGCATCGACGACGGCCTCCTCTTCGAGCTGATGGAGCGCGTGGCCCGCTACCGGGCCGGGCTCGTCTCCGTGCACACCGAGAACATCGAGGTCGTCTGGCGCCTGCGCGACCGGCTGCAGCGCCAGGGCCGCCGGGACCTGGCGGCCTTCACCGAATCCCGGCCGCCGTTCGTGGAGGCCGAGGACATCCACAAGGCCATTCACTACGGCGCGGTCACCGGCTGCCCGGTGCACGTCGTGCACCTCACGAGCCGCGAGGGCTACGAAGCCATCGTCGAGGGCCGCCGGCAGTACCCCGGGGTCCGGGTGACGGTCGAGACCTGCCCGCACTACCTCACGCTGACGTGCGACGCGGCCGATGTGCGCGCGCGCGTGAACCCGCCGGTCAAGTACGCGGAGGACCGGGAAGCGCTGTGGGCGGCGCTGGCGGCCGGGGGCATCGATACCATCGGCTCCGACCACTGCTCGCGCGACCTCGCCAGCAAGCTGGGCGCGGGCGGCGGGGTGGACGTCTGGAAGACGGCCAGCGCGTTCCCGGGCCTGGGGACGCTCCTGCCGCTCCTGCTCAGCGAGGGGTATCACAAGCGCGGCCTGCCGCTGGGGCGGATCGCCGAGGTCACCTCGCGGAACGCGGCGCGGCTCTACGGCCTCCATCCCGACAAGGGCGGGGTCCACCCGGGCGCCGACGCCGACCTCGTGCTGGTGGACCTGGCCGCCGAGCGGCGGATCTCGCCGGCCCTCGTGCAGTCCTCCTGTGACTGGAACCTCTGGGACGGCTGGCTCGTGCGGGGATGGCCCGTGCACACCCTCGTGCGGGGCACGGTGGCCATGCGCGACGGCCAGGTGCTGGCGGCGCCGGGCACCGGGCGCTACCTGCCGCGGCCCGTGGAGTCGTGGACGGACGGGCGGAGAAAGGAGAGAGGGGAATGAAGCGACCGATCACGCTGGCGGCGGCGCAGCTGGGTCCGGACGCCGGCGACAAGCGGGCCACCGTCGAGCGCATGGTCAACCTGATCCGAGAGGCGGGGGCGCAGGACGTCGACTTCCTCGGCTTCCCGGAGGCCTCCCTCACGCCGTTCTTTCCCGGGCAGGTGCACCTGGAGGACCGGGACCGGTTCTTCGACGAGGTGCCCTCGCCGCTGACCGAGCCGCTCTTCCGCGAGGCCCGCGCCCAGGGCGTCGCCATCGTGTTCGGGTACGCGGAGCGCGAGGGCAGCCACCGGTACAACAGCGCCCTCGTCGTGGACGCCGACGGCACGATCCTCGGCAAGTACCGCAAGGTGCACATCCCGCTCGTGGTGTTCCCCACGCCCGGGCAGGCCAACTACGAGAAGCTCTACTTCGAGCCGGGCAACCTGGGCTTCCCGGTGTTCCAGACCCGACGGGCCCGGGTCGGGGTGCAGATCTGCTACGACCGCCGGTTCCCCGAGGGCTACCGCATCCTGGCCCTGAAGGGGGCCGAGGTCATCGTCAACCCGACGTGCATGGCCACCTACAACGAGAAGGACCGGGCGGCCTCGTGGGAGCCGCTGCTCCAGGCGCGGGCCCTGGAGAACCAGGTCTTCGTGGTGGGACCCAACAAGGCGGGGCAGGAGGGCGAGCGCACGAACATCGGCCGGAGCTTCATCGCCAGCCCCGTGGGCGGGCAGATCGTCGCCCAGGCCGACAAGGACGATGACCAGCTCGTGGTGGCGCAGGTGGACCTGGAGGACATCGCGGCGGCGCGGGCCCGGCTGCCCCTCAGCCGCGACCGCCGCACCGACCTGTACGCCGACCTGCTCACGCTGTGAGGGACGGGACGACCGGCATGAGCGGGCAGCGGCCGCGCCTCGAGCTCGGGCTCTACCCCACCCGCCCGGTGCGCGAGAGCCTCCGCCTGGCCGTCCTGGCCGAGCAGCTCGGGTTCGACACCGTGTGGGTGGCCGACTCGCCCGTCATCTGGCGCGAGCTGTGGGTGACCCTGACCGCCCTGGCGCTCGGCACCAGCCGGATCCGGCTGGGCACCGCGGTGACCACGGCGGTCACCCGCCATCCGGCCGTGACGTCGAGCGCGGCGCTCTCGCTGGCCGAGCTGTCCGGGGGCCGCTTCGTGCTCGGGCTCGGCAACGGCGACAGCTCGCTGGCCACCACCGGGAGCGGGACGCCCCAGACGCTGGCCGGGTTCCGCGAGGCGCTCGTCGCCTTCCGCGCCCTGCTGGGCGGCCGGGGGGCGAAGGTGGGGCCGGTCGAGGTGGCCCATCGCTGGGCGCCCGACGTGCCGGTGCCGATCTACGTCGCGGCCACCGGCCCCCGGATGCTCGAGCTGGCCGGCGAGCTGGCCGACGGGGTCATCGTCATGGTAGGCGTCGCCGAGCCGATGATCCGGGCGGCGCTCGAGCGCATCCACGCCGGCGCGCGCCGGGCCGGTCGGGACCCGCGGGCGATCGAGGTCGTCCTGTGGGCGGCGTGCGCGATCTCCGATCGCGCGCCGGGCGAGGCGCGGGCCGCCGTGCGGGCCAACGTG
>JBBIIW010000041.1:0-13059 GCA_037446305.1 Candidatus Rokuibacteriota bacterium | reverse complement strand
CGTGTGCTCTTCCGATCTCGCGGCCGCCCTGGGCGGGCTGGCCTGGATGGACCAGCGGGCGCGCTCCCGGGCGATCGTGGACGCCGCGATAGCCCAGGCCGCCAGGCTGGTGGCCACCAACGCCGCCCGCTTCCTGCGCGACGCCGAGTCGGCGGCGCTCCTGGGGCCGGCGCTGGTGGCCCAGGGCCAGCTCGATCCTGGAGACGACAGGGCGCTCGAGCGCTTCGTGGTCGCCGTGCTCCGGGCCTACCCGCACCTGACCTGGGTCAGCTACGGAGACCGCGACGACCGGTTCGTGGGCGCCTGGAGAGACGGGGCCGGGCAGCTCCACGTGAACCGGTCCTTTCCGGTCGGAGCGCGCATCCGCCTGGAGGAGGACCGGCTGCTGCCGGACGGGCGCCGGGTCGCGGTGCGGCGGGCCGAGGACCACGGTTACCGGCCCCGGGAGCGGCCCTACTACCGGAAGGCCGAAGCGCAGCGGGGCCTGGTGTGGACCGAGCCCTACGAGTTCTTCGCGGGCGGCGGCTTCGGCATCACCTGCGCGGCCCCGGTCGTGCGGCGCACCGGCGAGGTGCGCGGCGTCTTCACGGTGGACTTCTCCCTGGAGCGCCTGGCCGGGTTCCTCGACGCGGTGCAGGTGTCGGCACGGGGCCGGGTCTTCCTCGCCTCGTGGGGAGGCGGGTTCCTGGTCGGCCGGCCGGGGACCACGGATCAGCCCGGGCTAGACAGCGCGCTGGTGGCCTCCGTGGCGCGGCACATCGGGCTGGACGAGGAATCCGCGTTCCAGTTCGAGCACGGCGGCGAGCGCTATCTGGGCCGGGCCGTGGCGCTGGGGGTGGGCGACCTGGGCTGGCTGGCCGAGGTCGTCGTCCCCGAGCGGGACTACACCGAGCAGGTGGACGCCCAGGCCCGCCGGGCGCTGTCGCTGGGACTGCTGGCGCTGGCGCTCGCCCTGGCCGCCGGGGTGGCCATGGCGCGCTGGATCGGCCGGCCGCTCCGCGAGCTGGCCGAGGTGGCCCGCCGGATCCGGCACGGCCGTCTCAACGTGGCGCTGGTTCCGCGCAGCCGGGACGAGATCGGCGTCCTGACCCGGGCCATGGGCGACATGGTCCAGGCCCTGAAGGACCGCGATTTCATCCGCGACACCCTGGGCCGCTACGTCAGCCCCGAGCTGGCCGAGCGCTTCCTGCGCGACCGCAATGCCCTGCGCCTGGGCGGCGAGCTGCGGGACGTCGTGCTCCTCATGTCGGATCTGCGGGGGTTCTCGGAGCTGTCCGAGCGGCTGGGCCCCGAGGCCATGATCGAGCTGGTCAACCGGTACCTGGCCCGGATGACGCCGGTCATCCTCGAGCACGGCGGCACGATCAACGAGTTCATCGGCGACGCCATCCTGGCCCTGTTCGGCGTGCCCTTCGGCCGGCCCGACGACGCCGCCCGCGCCGTGCGCTGCGCCTGGCGGATGCAGCAGGCGATGGACGACCTCAACGCGGCGAACCGCGCGCTGGGGCTGCCCGAGCTGGCGATGGGCATCGGACTGCACGCGGGTCCGGTGGTGGCCGGCAACATCGGCAGCCCCGAGCGCGTGAAGTACGGCGTGGTGGGGCCGCCCGTCAACCTGGCCGCCAGCCTCCAGCAGCGGGCGTCGGGAGGCGAGATCCTGCTCTCGGAGGCTCTGCTGGCCCGCGTGGCTCACCTGGTCCGGGTCGGCCCGGGCTCCCTGCTGCCGGTCAAGGGAACCGGCGGAGCGGTGACGGTCTACGCGGTGCGGGCGCTGGTCGAGGCGGGCGGAGCCGCGTCAGGCGCCGGCGGCGAGCCGGGTGTCCCGGCAGGACCGGGCGGGGGGCCAGTGGAGGAGGACTCGCGCGTAGCGGCTGGGCTCCAGGTCGGCTCCGGCCCGCGCGAAGTAGGCCTGCCAGAAGCGGCCGATGTGCTCGGCGAGCGCGGCGGACCGCGCGGAGGCGCCTGAGACGTAGACGCAGACGCCGGCCAGCTTCGGGATGAGCGCCCTGGCCTCCAGCTCGGCCAGCATCGTCTCGATGGCGCCGGGGCTCCAGGTGATCTTCTCGAAGTTGTAGGTCGGGCTGTCCTCGATCATGTCCGACATCAGCACCAGCACCTTGCGGCGGTCCTCGTGGTGGAAGAGCTTCTGGGCGATGAGGAGCGAGCTGAGGATGTCGGTGTGGACGCTGGCATAGTGGCGGGCGAAGGCCTCGGCCACCTCGGCCTTGACCCGGTCCCGCAGCCGGGCCGTCTCGGCCTCGACCTGCGCCGTCTTCCGGTTGTGGGCGAGCACGTTGTCGAGCCAGCCGTTGAAGGCGGGCCGGGCCGGCAGGGTGACCTCCACCAGGGGCCGGAACTCGGTCAGGGTCCGGTCGTGGATGGGCGCGATCAGCAGGCGGTCGCCGGGGCCGAGCGAGGGCAGGATGTCCAGCTCCACCTCCCGCCGGAACGCGGCCCGGTCCTGGCCGCTGAGACTCTGGGAGAAGTCCACGAAGATCACGACCGCGGTCCCGCGCGGCTCGGCGGCCGGGGCCCGGCTGCAGGCGGCCACGGCCAGCAGCGTCGTCGCGAGGGCGAGGAGGGCCCACCGCCCGCGGCGCTCAGCGGACATCGGGCACCGCGTACTCGCCGTTCACGGAGACCTCGGGCCACCACTGGATCCTGGGGAACTCCGGGCTCTTCCGGAAGGACGGCGGGGGCAGCAGGCGCCGGAACCGCATGTTGGTCTGGCGGTACAGCGCCACGCGCTGGGCGGTCAGGGCCCGGATCTGCTCGATCTGGCTCTTGGCCGCCTGGATCTCACCGTTGATGCGGGTGCCGAGGCGGAACAGCTTCTTGCGCAGGCCGTGCCGCTTGCGCTCGAGCGTGCCCAGCGCCTTGTGGAGCTGGTCGAGCTTCTCGTCGGGATCGTGGGCGAAGTACGAGGCGGCCATGGCGCCGAAGAAGACCAGCGCGTTGAGCGCGAACAGCGCGACGGCGACGGTCGTCTGGTCGGCCGGCCCGGGCGCGCCGGCCGAGAGCTGGGTGCCGATGTACAGGTTGCGCAGCAGGCTCACCGCGTAGAGCGCGCCGCCGACGGTGACCGGGGCCAGCACGCCGATCAGGATGTTGCCGGCCAGCCGGGGCAGCGAGTGCCGCATGTGGATCCCGATGAAGACACCGATCAGCGGGATGATCAGGGCCAGGGTGGAGGCCATGATGTAGGTGAGGTACTCGGCCTCCCCGAACAGGCGGAACACCACGGTGTTCATCGGGAACTCGCCGACGCCCAGGAAGGCGATGAGCCCCCAGTGCAGGGCCCGGGGAAAGGGGATGCTGACGTCGCGTCCCAGCTCGGCGGTGCGCGCGCGGTAGGCCTCCTGGAGCGTCCGGGCCCGCTGCTCCGTCTCCTCCAGGCGCCGGTGGAAGGCCTGGTAGAGCGGCTGCAGCCGGGCCAGGCGGCCCGAGGCCTCCTGGTAGATCCGCTGCACCTGCTGCTCGCCGTGGGCGACCAGCGCCTGCTCGAACGGCGCCGGCAGGTAGGAGCCCATCTCCGGGATGTTGCGCTCACCGTCCCGCTGCCCCTCCAGCTGGATGCGCTCCTCGGTGAAGGGGGTCGAGGGCTCCCGGCGGCCCAGCAGCGGCAGGCGCATGGGCTAGGCCTCGTGCTTGCGGAGCACCGAGGACAGCTCGTCGATCAGGAACTTGATGTTGTCCAGCACGGTGTCCTCGGTGGCCGAGAGGTCCGTCATCCGCTTCATGACCGCCTGGTGATCGACCTTGAGCTGGGCCAGGGTCTGGTGGAGGCCGTCCAGGCTGCCGCGGAGCTGATCACGCTCCTGGCGCAGGGAGTTCCAGCGCTTCTGCAGCGCCTCCAGCTGGTCGCGCATCTCGCTCGACTGCTCGACCAGCTCCCGGTACTCGTTGATGGCCTCGACGATTCGTTTGACTTCAGCGTCGTTGAGCACCGCCCCGCTCCTTTCTCGGGTTGGGATCGTCGCTGCCGCCCGACGGCGTCACACGCGGAGTGCCTCGCGCTTCAAGCCACATGCCAGACCGAACGGCGTGCATATCCTCGCGTTCTTGGCCCCGGAGAGGCGATCTGGCACGGGGCGGCACGCCGGGATGTCGCCTTGGCCCCGGGCCGGGCCAAGCCGGCGCCGGTTGCCCCGGGCGCCGGTTCGGGCGAGTATCCGGCGCCGGGCGGGCACCACGGGCGAGGGGAGGGCGAGCGTGAGACTCAGGGGACAGGTGGCGCTGGTGACGGGAGCGGGACGGGGCATCGGGCAGGCCATCGCCCTGGCCTTCGCGCGCGAGGGCGCGCGGGTGGCGGTGGCCGACATCGACGAACGGACGGCGCGGGCGACCGCCCGGCGCATCGGCCAGGGGCGGGCGCTGGCGCTCACGATGGACGTCGCCGACGCCGGCTCGGTGGCGGCCGGCTTCGCGGCCGTCGATCGGCGGTGGCGGCGCCTGGACGTGGCCGTCGCCAACGCGGCCATCGAGCCGATCGGGCCCTTCCTGGAACTGACCGAGGAGACCTGGGACCGGGTGCTCGACGTGAACCTGAAGGGCACCTTCCTGGTGTGCCAGGCCGCCGCCCGGCGCATGGTCCGGCGCGGGCGGGGCGTGCTCATCACGCTGTCCTCGGTCAACGCCGAGGTGGCGCGCCCGGAATCGGCGGCCTACGCGGCCAGCAAGGGCGGGGTCCGGCAGCTCACCAAGGCGATGGCCATCGCGCTGGCGCCCCACGGCATCCGCGTCAACGCCATCGGCCCCGGCACGGTCGTGACCGGGCTCACCCGCCACCTGCTGCGTGATCCCGGCTGGCGGCGGGCCGTCTTCATGCGCACGCCGCTGCAGCGCGTCGCCGACCCTGCGGAGATCGCGGCCGTGGCGGTGTTCCTGGCCTCCGATGCCTCGTCCTACATGACAGGCAGCAGCGTGTACGTGGACGGCGGCCGCCTGGCGCTCAACGGCCTCATGCCCGTGGGCCGGCGGCCCGCGGGCGGGCGCCGGCGCTAGGAAGGGCGCCCGCGCGCCGGCAGGGCGTGGCAATGCGAAGCGACCTTCCCTCTCTGCTCCGGCCCGTTGCCGTGCCCGGGACCCGCCCGCGGATAACCCCGCGCCCTCGCGGCGAGCCGGGCGGGGCACGGCGCTTGCAACCCTCCGGGCCTTCTTGCCGCACAGGAGACGGGCAGGAGGCCCGTGACCCGATGATGATCGGTCGCTGCGCCTGGCACCCCCACGACGACGGGCGCCCGCGGTGGAACGGTGTGGTGTCCTGGCGCGGCTGGTTCGTGCGCTTCACCGACGGCATCTGCGCCCGGTGCCTGGAGCGATTCCGCCGCGAGCACCGCACGATGCTCGAGCGCCGGCTCTCACGGGGCATGACCGCGCGACCGGGCGACGCCGCCTGACCCGACTCTCCCCGACGCCGGCCCCGGCGCCCGCCGGCGTTCGTTCAACGCTGCCGCCACCTTGCGGCGCCGGGCGCAACCTGGGTATGCTGCGGTGGCTGTGCACACCCACGACGCGAGAGTGGCGAAACTGGCAGACGCGCTGGACTTAGGATCCAGTGGGCCGCAAGCCCTTGGGGGTTCGACTCCCCCCTCTCGCACCAGCGCGGAGTCCCGATGAAGGTCGCCGTCGAGCCACTCGAGAGCTGCAAGCGCCGTCTCGTGGTCGAGGCCCCCGCTGACGTCGTGCAGCAGGCCTGGGAGCGGGCCTACGGGCGCGTCCAGAAGCAGGCCCG
The DNA here is from genome assembly GCA_037446305.1 of Candidatus Rokuibacteriota bacterium. GTDB lineage: Bacteria > Methylomirabilota > Methylomirabilia > Rokubacteriales > CSP1-6 > JBBIIW01. The sequence continues at coordinate 7,325 of JBBIIW010000041.1, read as the reverse complement.
GCTGCCCGGCTTCCGCAAGGGCCACGTTCCCCGCTCGCTCGTCAGGGTCCACTTCGCCGACGACGTGCGCCGCGAGGTGGCCCAGCACCTCATCCCCGACGTCTACCGGCAGGCCCTGGCCGAGGCCCGGCTGGACCCGGTGGCCGAGCCCGACCTCGAGGACGTGCGGCTGGAGGAGGGCCAGCCCCTCAGCTTCACGGCCGTGGTCGAGGTGCGCCCGGCGATCGAGCTGGGGGAGGTCAAGGGCGTGACCGTCCAGCACACGCCCCGCCCGGTGACCGAGGCCGACGTGGAGGCCGCGCTGGACCGCATGCGGGAGCAGCAGGCCGAGTTCCGCAACGTCGAGCGGCCGGCGGCGCCGGGCGACCTGGTCATCGTGGACTACCGGCTGCAGGTGGACGGGCAGGAGCCCGTCGCCCAGACGGGATACACCTTCGTCGTCGGCGACGGCTCGGTGCTGGCGGAGGTGGACCAGGCGGTGGCCGGCATGGCGGTGGGCGAGGAGCGGCAGGTGAGCTTCCGCTTCGCCGAGGATCACCGGCGCGAGGCCCTGCGGGGCCGCGCCGGGCAGGGGACCGTGAAGCTGGTCGAGGTCAAGGAGAAGGTGCTGCCCGAGCTGAACGACGACTTCGCCCGGACGCTGGGCGAGTTCGAGACCCTGGCGGCGGTGCGGGCCGCCGTCCGCGAGCAGCTGGAAGCCCAGCGGGCGGTCGAGGAGCGGCGCGCCCTGGAGGAGAAGGTGGTGGACGCCGTGCTGGAGCGGCACCCGTTCGGGGTGCCCGAGTCCATGGTCATGCGGCAGATCGGCCACCAGGTCGAGCACGCCCGGGAGCGCCTGCGCCAGGGCGGGGTGGATCCCGACGCCGTCTCCTGGGACTACGCCCGGCTCCTCGGCGAGCTGCGGCCGGGCGCCGAGCGGGCGGTGCGGCGGGCCCTCCTCCTGGAGGCGGTGGCCGAGCGCGAGGGGATCGAGGTCACCGAGGCCGAGCTGGAGGAGGAGCTGGAGCGGCTGGGCCAGGCCAGCCAGCGTCCGGCGGCGGCCGTCCGGCGTATGATGGAGAAGAGCGGCGAGCTGGCGGCCCTCCGCCACGCGCTGCGCGAGCGGAAGACGCTCGAGTTCCTCGTCAACCACGCGAACGTGCAGTCCTGAGGACGGACTAGGAGCGAACGATGGCGCTGGTGCCCATGGTCGTGGAGCAGACGCCGCGCGGAGAGCGGGCGTTCGACATCTTCTCGCGGCTGCTCAAGGAGCGGATCATCTTCCTGCCCACCTTCATCGAGGACGAGCTGGCCAACCTGGTCATCGCCCAGATGCTGTTCCTGGAGGCGGAGGATCCGGACAAGGACATCTACCTCTACATCAACTCGCCGGGCGGCTCGGTGACGGCCGGCCTGGCCATCTACGACACCATGCAGTACGTCAAGCCCGCCATCTCCACCATCTGCATGGGGCAGGCGGCCTCCATGGGCGCCCTGCTGCTGGCGGCCGGCGCCCGCGGCAAGCGCTTCGCCCTGCCGCACGCCCGCATCATGATCCACCAGCCGCTGGGCGGGGTGCAGGGCCAGGCCACCGACATCGACATCCAGGCCCGGGAGATCCTGCGCATGCGGGAGGAGCTGAACCGCATCCTGGTCCACCACACCGGACAGTCGATGGAGAAGATCCAGCGCGACACCGATCGCGACTTTTTCATGACCGCCGAGCAAGCCAAGGAATATAGAATCGTCGACGAGGTCATCTCGTCGAAGCCCACGACGCGCGCCGTGTCGGAGCAGGCCGCCCTCACGGCCACGGTGAGCGAGGTCAAGGCCCAGAGGTAGGAGCAGGAGCTGGATGGCGCGAACCCGGGACGGTAACGGAACGCTGAAGTGCTCGTTCTGCGGCAAGAGCCAGAACGACGTCCGCAAGCTCATCGCCGGCCCCACCGTGTACATCTGCGATGAGTGCATCGAGCTGTGCAACGACATCATCGCGGAGGAGTGGGAAGAGGAGAAGAGCCGGGAGATCCGCAGCCTGCCCAAGCCGGCCGAGATCAAGGCCGTCCTCGACCAGTACGTGGTGGGGCAGGACCGGGCCAAGAAGATCCTCTCCGTCGCCGTGCACAACCACTACAAGCGGATCGAGTCGGGCGGCGATGCCGGCGACGTCGAGCTGCAGAAGTCCAACATCCTGCTCATCGGGCCCACCGGCTCGGGCAAGACGCTGCTGGCCCAGACCCTGGCCAAGATGCTGCGCGTGCCCTTCACCATCGCCGACGCCACCACCTTGACCGAGGCGGGGTACGTGGGGGAGGACGTCGAGAACATCATCCTCCGCCTCCTGCAGGCCGCCGACTACGACGTGGAGCGGGCCGAGCGCGGCATCGTCTACATCGACGAGATCGACAAGATCGCCCGCAAGTCGGAGAACCCCTCCATCACCCGCGACGTGTCGGGCGAGGGGGTGCAGCAGGCGCTGCTGAAGATCCTGGAAGGTACGGTGGCCAACGTGCCGCCCCAGGGCGGCCGGAAGCACCCCCACCAGGAGTTCATCCAGGTCGACACCTCCAACGTCCTGTTCATCTGCGGCGGGGCCTTCGTGGGGCTGGACCGGATCATCGAGAGCCGGGTCGGGCGCTCGGGCATGGGCTTCGGCGCCGACATCAAGAGCCGCGAGGACCGCAAGGTGGGCGACCTGCTGGCCCTCATCCAGCCCGAGGACCTGCTCAAGTACGGGCTCATCCCCGAGTTCATCGGCCGCCTGCCGGTGGTGGCCACGCTGCACGACCTCGACGAGCCGGCGCTGGTGCGCATCCTCAAGGAGCCCAAGAACGCCATCATCAAGCAGTACCAGAAGTACTTCGACCTGGAGAAGGTCCGCCTGAAGTTCACCGACGACGCGGTGGCGGCCATCGCCGGCGAGGCGCTCAAGCGCGGCACCGGCGCCCGGGGCCTGCGGGCCATCCTGGAAGAGGTCATGCTGGAGATCATGTACGAGCTGCCATCGATCCAGGGCCTCAAGGAGTGCATCATCACCCGCGAGGTGATCCTGAACCGCGACCAGCCCATCCTGGTCTCCGAGCCCAGGGAGCAGACCGCGTAACTCCCCCGGGGGGCGCCCCCCTCCCGAGGCCCACCGCCGACACCCCGCCCGGCCAGGCCGGCGCTCGAACGCGGCCCACCCGGCGCGGCGTATGATTCGGGCGTGCAGCCGGGGACGCTCTACGTGGTGGCGACGCCCATCGGCAACCTGGAGGACATCACCCTGCGGGCCCTGCGCGTGCTGGGCGAGGTGGATCTCATCGCCTGCGAGGACACGCGGGTGACGCGCACGCTGCTGGCCCGGCACGGCATCGCCACGCCGACCACCTCGTACTTCGAGCACAACAAGCGCATCAAGGGGCCGCAGCTCGTGCAGCGCCTGGCCGAGGGCCGGTCCATCGCGCTGGTGACCGACGCCGGGACCCCCGGCCTCTCTGACCCCGGGTTCCTGCTGGTGCGGCAGGCGCGCGAGGCCGGGATTCCCGTCGTGCCGGTGCCCGGACCCTCCGCGCTGCTGGCCATCCTGGCCGTGGCCGGCCTGCCGGCCGACCGCTTCGTCTTCGAGGGCTTCCTGCCGGCCCGGCCCGGCCGACGGCGTCACCGGCTGCAGGCGCTGGCCGCGCTGGAGATGACCGTCGTCCTCTACGAGTCGCCGCACCGTATCGCGGCCACCCTGGAGGCCATCCGCGACGTCTTCGGCGAGCGCGAGGTGGTGATCGGCCGCGAGCTGACCAAGCAGTTCGAGGAGATCGTGGCCGGGCCGCCCTCGGCCCATCTGGAGCGTCTGGCCACCGGCCCCGTGCGCGGCGAGTTCACGGTCGTGATCGCCGGCATGAGGACGCCGCAGGGCTGATGCCCCACCGTGCCGCAGACCCCGAGGCGCCCCGGGAACCTCCCCGCTGGGGCAGCAGGTCGGCGACGCGGATGGGAACGGTCGGCGCGCCCAGCGCTCGCAGGGTGGCCGGGGGGCCTGCCCGCTCCGCGGAGCGGTAGCGCCAGCCTCGCGCGTCCCGTCCCGGCTCCCGGTGCACCTCCACGGCGCGGTCGGCGAGGTTGACGAGCCCGTACTCGGGGATGCCGGCCTGGGCGTACACGGACGCCTGGAGCCGGCGGTCGAGGCGGACGCTGGCATCGGAGATCTCGACCACGAGCACCGCGTGCGAGGGCTGGGCATCCCGGGAGTCTCGGGGCTCTCCCGGGACCACGGCCAGGTCGGGTTCGGGCTCCGACCACTCGCCCGAGCGCCAGCGGCAGCTGGACGCGGACGCGCCAGCCGGCCCCGAACGCCTGGCGCAACGCGTCCGCCGCCAGCTCGATGCCGGTCGCGTGGGGACTGTTCTGCGGCTCGGCGACGATCAGGCGGCCGTCGAGATCCCCGCCTGGATCGCGCGCTCGTACTCCTCGCGCCGCCATCGCCGGATGCGGATGACCGGGGACCGCATGCGCCCAGCGTAGTGGATGCCCGGTGGCCGTCAATGCTGACCGGACGATACGCGGTATACTTTGCAGGTCTATGCGGGTTCCCAGGGCCCTGACCATCGCCGGCTCGGACTCCGGCGGTGGCGCCGGCATCCAGGCCGACCTCAAGACGTTCTCGGCGTTCCGGGTCTTCGGCATGTCGGTCATCACCGCCGTGACCGCCCAGAACTCCGTCGGCGTCCAGGGGGTGCTGAGCCTGCCGCCGGAGTTCGTGGTCCGGCAGCTCGACTCCGTGCTGTCCGACTTCGGCGCCGACGCCGTGAAGATCGGCATGCTGGCCACGGCGCCCATCGTCGAGGCCGTCGCCGGACGGCTGGCGGCCGGCGGCGAGCGGCGGCCGATCGTCCTCGATCCGGTCATGATCGCCAAGTCCGGCGACCCGCTCCTGGAGCCCGACGCGCGGCAGGCGCTGGTGCGGGCGATGCTGCCGCTGGCCGACGTCCTCACGCCGAACCTCCACGAGGCCGCGGCGCTGGCCGGCATCCCGGTGGCGACCGAGGGCGAGATGGAGGAAGCGGCCCGCCGCATCCTGGCCCTCGGTCCGCGGGCGGTCCTGGTCAAGGGCGGCCACCTGAAGGACTCGGCCACCGACCTGCTGTGGGACGGCCGCCAGCTGGTGCGCTTCCCGGCGCCCCGCCTGGACACCCCGCACACCCACGGCACCGGCTGCACGTACTCCTCCGCGATCGCGGCCGGTCTGGCCCGCGGCCGCGGCCTGGTCGACAGCGTCCGCGAGGCCAAGGCCTACGTGACGGCCGCCATCCGCGAAGGCTTCCAGCCCGGCCGCGGCGTCGGCACGCTCCGCCACTTCGTGGAGCGCTGGTAGGCGGGCATGACCCGGGTCTCGCCCGACAAGATGTCGTTCATGGAGCACCTGGGCGAGCTGCGGGTGCGCATCGTCCGCAGCCTGATCGCCCTGCTGATCGGCCTGCTGGTCGCCTTCCCGCTCAGCCAGCGCATCGTGGACTTCCTGGCCCGCCCCATCCAGTCCACCGGCAACTCCCTGGTGTTCCTGGCCGTCACCGAGGCGTTCTGGACCCAGATGAAGGTGGCGCTGATCGCCGGCCTGTTCCTGGCCTCGCCGGCCATCCTGTGGCAGGTATGGCGCTTCGTATCGCCGGGGCTCTACGCCCACGAGAAGAAGTACGCCGTGCCCTTCGTGATCATCGGCTCCCTGCTGTTCCTGGGCGGCGGCGCCTTCGCGCTCGCCGTCGTGACCCCGTACGCCATCAGCTTCCTGCTCTCCTACGCCCGGCCGGGCCTGGCCCCGATGATCTCGATCGGCATGTACATCGACTTCATCCTGAAGTTCACGGTGGCCTTCGGTCTCGTGTTCGAGCTGCCCCTGGGCATCACGCTGGCCGCCCGCATGGGGCTCGTCACGCCCAAGGCGCTGGCCCGCAACCGCAAGTACGCCGTCCTCGGCTCGTTCGTGGTCGCCGCCATCCTCACGCCCACGCCGGACGCCTTCAACCAGGCGCTCATGGCCGGACCGCTCATCATCCTCTACGAGGTGGGCATCGTGGCCGCGCGGATCTTCGCCCGGCGGGCCCGGCCGGTGACCGTGCCGGGAGCGACGGCGGCCTGACCCTCACGCCGATGGATTTCGCGACCCTGAACCTGCCCGAGCCGGTCATGCGCGGCATCCGCGACGCCGGCTTCGTCACCGCCACGCCGATCCAGGAAGCCACCCTGCCCCTGGCCCTCAAGGGCAAGGACGTGGCCGGCCAGTCGCAGACCGGGACCGGGAAGACGGCCGCCTTCCTGATCGCGGCCTTCACCCGGCTGCTCCGGGAGCCCGACCGGCCCGGGCGCCCCGTCAACGCGCCCCGCGTCCTCGTCATCGCGCCCACCCGCGAGCTGGTGGTGCAGATCGAGCGCGACGCCCGCCTGCTGGGCCGCTACGTGCCATGCCGCATCGTCAGCGTGTACGGCGGCATCGACTACGCCAGGCAGCGGGAGGCCCTGCAGGAGGGCGTGGACGTCCTGATCGGCACGCCGGGCCGGCTCATCGACTACCTCAAGCAGCACGCGTGGTCGCCGCGCCGGGTGGAGATCCTGGTCGTGGACGAGGCCGATCGCATGTTCGACATGGGCTTCATCGCCGACCTGCGCTTCATGCTGCGGCGGCTGCCCCCGCCCGAGCAGCGCCAGTCGTTCCTGTTCTCGGCCACCCTGTCGTTCCGCGTCCTGGAGCTCACCTGGGAGTTCATGAACAACCCGGCCCAGATCTCGGTCAGCCCGCAGCAGAAGACGGCCGAGCGGGTCGAGCAGAGCCTGTTCCACGTCGCCCGCGAGGAGAAGTTCCCGCTGCTGCTGGGGCTGCTGCGGCGCGAGGGCGGCGACCGCATCCTGATCTTCACCAACACGCGCGAGGAGGCCCGGCGCCTCGAGGATCGCCTGGCCCGCAACGGCTGGGAGGCCCGGGCCCTGACCGGCGACGTGGACCAGAAGCGGCGCCTGCGCATCCTCGACGACTTCAAGGAGGGACGGCTCCCGGTGCTGGTGGCCACCGACGTGGCCTCGCGCGGTCTGCACATCGAGGCCGTCAGCCACGTCATCAACTGGGATCTGCCCGAGGACGCCGAGGACTACGTCCACCGGATCGGCCGCACCGCCCGCGCCGGGGCGGGCGGCAAGGCCATCAGCCTGGTGGACGAGGTGAGCGCGCTGCGGATCGAGCCGATCGAGAAGTTCATCGGCCAGAAGATCACCGTGGAGTGGGCCGACGACGACCTCTTCGTGCCCGAGATCCCGCCCACGGCCGAGGAGCGGCGCCGCTTCGCCGAGGAGCGGCGGGCGCGTCTGGCCGCCCGCCGCGAGGG
>JBBIIW010000040.1:0-13080 GCA_037446305.1 Candidatus Rokuibacteriota bacterium | reverse complement strand
GGTCGCCGGCGGCGCGATCGCGGGATCACCGCCCCGCGCTGAGGTTTCGGCCCACGAAGTCTCAACCACGCACCCGCTGGAGCCCTCTTGGTCTCCGGTGTGTGCCTTCACGAATAATCCGGGCTAGCGGAGACCCGTCCAGACCGCCAGGAGGAAGGCGATCGCGGTCAGCCCGAGCAGAGCGGCGGCCAGGAGGCGTTCCGCCTCGCGCTCGCGCTGTCGCTCGGCCGCCGGCAGCGCCAGGCCGGCCAGCAGACCGCCGGCGAAGCCGCCGGCGTGGGCGAAGTTGTTCACGCCGGCCATGAAGAAGCCGAGGATGAACAGCACCAGCGCCCACTGGCCGTACTGCCGCAGCACCAGGCCCCCGAAGACGCCGCCCCGCTTGCGCCCGTATGCCACCAGCGCGCCGAGCAGCCCGAAGATGGCGCCGGAGGCGCCGATGGTGAACGGGATGCCGATCAGGTTGGAGACGACGAAGCCGGCCACGCCGGAGAGCGTGAAGATGGTCACCAGGCGCGCGGGCCCGTACACCTCCTCGACGGCCGGGCCGAGCTGGCGGATCCAGAGGACGTTGAAGAGGATGTGCAGGAGGCTGCCGTGCAGGTAGATGGCGGTCAGGAGCGTCCACCAGCGCCCCTGCGCCCAGGCGAAGCTTCCCGTCATGCCCAGGACGTCGAGCATGCGGCCGCTCGGCGAGAACACGTCGAAGAGGCCGCGCGGACGGAGCGCCGCCCCCGGATCCAGGACCAGGCTGGCGACGTAGAGCGCCACGCAGGCGATCGTCACGGCGTTGGTGAAGCTCCAGCGGCGGAACAGGGTGCCCAGCGCGCCGCCGAATCCCCACATCCCGGGATTCCGCCGGCCGCAGACCAGGCACACGTCGGCGTCGGCGTTGGTCAACCGCCCGCAGGACGGACAGAGGATGGAGCCGGACGTCTTACGGAACATCGTCACCCGGTGACGATTGGATCCCGTATCCTTCGTCGAGCCAGACGCCGAGGTCGATCAGGCGACAGACCAGCGAGCAGAACGGGCGGTGCGGGTTCCCCTGCCAGGGCGCCTCCCGGCGGCAGGTCGGGCAGCGGACGCCGGGCCCCGGTGGCGGCCGATCGCGCTCATCCGCGGCCGGCGTTCCCGCTTTCATCGTCGGCATACTACGCATCGCCGATAAAGCCTGTCAACACGCGGACTTCGTAGGCACGTGCGAGTCCTGTCACATTTGACAGGCTCCGCACCGTCGCGTAGAGTCGAGCGCGGCGTTGCTCCCCCACGGTCGCCATCAGCCGACAGCCCATGTGCCGCCCGCTCGCGCGCGCGCCTAGCCGACCGTGGACTTCCTGTTCGACGCGCTGACCGGCGGGTATTCGCTGGATGCGCTGATCCGCTGGGGAGGCTATGCCGTCCTCGTCGCCATCGTCTTCGTGGAGACGGGGCTGCTGGTGGGCTTCTTCCTGCCCGGCGACTCCCTGCTCATCACGGCCGGCCTGGTGGCCGCGGCCGGGCATCTGAACATCTGGTGGCTGAACGTCCTGCTCATCGTCGCCGCCGTCACCGGAGACAGCGCGGGGTACGCCATCGGCGCCCGGATCGGTCCCCGGCTGTTCGTGCGCGAGAAGTCCCTGCTGTTCAACCCGCGTCATGTCGAGCGCACCCGCCGCTTCTACGCCCGCCACGGGGCGAAGACGATCGTCATCGCCCGGTTCGTGCCCATCGTGCGGACCTTCGCGCCCGTGGTGGCCGGCGTCGGCGAGATGCCCTACCGGCGTTTCTTCTTCTACAATGTCGCGGGCGGGATCGGATGGGTCGTCAGCATGACATGGGCCGGCTACCTGCTCGGCCAGGCCATCCCGGACATCGACCGGCACATCCACCTCATCGTGGTGATCGTCATCGTGCTGTCGGTGATCCCGATCATCCTCGAGGTGATGCGGGAGCGGAGACGGCAGTCCCCGGCGTCCTGACGGCCCTCAGCCTGGTCGTGGGCCGGCTGCCCGGCCCGCTGGCCGCCTGGCTGGGCCGGCGCCTCGGCGATCTCGCCTACCTCCTGCTGCCGGGCCGCCGGCGGCTGGCCCTCGCCAACCTGGCCCGCGCCTTCCCCGACCGCACCCCCCGAGAACGTCGCCGGATCTGTCGGGCCTCCTGGCAGCACCTCGGCCTGGTCTTCGTGGAGCTGTGCGCGTTGCTGGCCCGCCCGCTCGAGCGCTCGCTGGAGCGCGTGACGGTCGAGGGGCTCGAGCACCTGGACGCGGCCATGCAGCGCCACGGGCGGGCGCTGGCGCTCTCCGCCCACCTCGGGAACTGGGAGGTGCTGTCCCTGGCCCATCGCCTCACGCGCTATCCTGCCGCCGTCGTCGTCCGGCCGCTGGACTGGCCGGTCCTCAACGGCCTGGCCGAGAGGGCCAGGCGCAAGACGGGCGTCCAGATCATCGACAAGCGGGGGGCGTTGCGGCCGGTGCTGGCCGCGCTCGGCCGCGGCCACCTGGTGGGCATCCTGCTCGACCAGAATGCCACCCGGCAGGAGGGCGTCTTCGTGCCGTTCTTCGGGTGCCCGGCCAGCACCTCGCGGGCCGTGGGGGTCCTGGCCCTCCGCAGCGCGACCCCCGTCATTCCCATCTTCGCCCGCCGGGAAGCCGGCGGCCGCCACCGGGTCGTCGTGCAGCCGCCGGTTCCGGCGCCGGCGGGCCGTGATGTCGAGGGGGCGATCATCGAGATGACGTCACGCTGCACGGCGATCATCGAGGAGGCGATCCGGGCGAACCCCGAGCAGTGGCTTTGGATGCACAACCGCTGGCGGACTCGACCCCTGTCAGGCCGATGATTGGTCTGACGCCAGTCCTCGCTCTTCTGGTGTCCGCGTCGGTGGCTGTTCCCGCGCTCGAGGGCTACCTCCGTGCGGCGGCCGAAGGCAGGAGCGGCATCGTCACCGGCCAGGCGGTCGGCGGCCCCGCCTCACCCGGGGGGCCCGACCGGTCCCTCGGCAGGCTGGCTGTCACCCTGGTTCCGGCCTCCCCGGCGGTCCTGGACCGGCTGCGCGAGGTGCGCGAGCGGGCGCGCGACGACCTGGCGACCTACCGGCGCTCGGCGGAGGCGTTTGCCGGGGTCCGACGCTGGTACGAGCAGCAGCTGTCAGAGGCTGGCGCCGGGCACCTCGTCCGCTCGACCTCGACCGGCCAGGATGGCCGCTTTGAACTGCGGGACGTCCCGGCCGGAGCCTGGCTCCTGCTGGCCGAGCACGCCGTGCGGGTGGACCGGACGCCGAGGTCTGGGCGCGCGCCGGGGCGGGCCTTCCGGCCGCAGCCACGCCTGGTCGCCTATCACGCCGTCACGGTCTGGGTGCGGGAGATCGCCGTCGAGCCCGGCCGAATGACGGCCGTCCAGCTGACGGAGCGCAACGCGTGGATGACGGGCATCGCAGAAGAGCGGAGGCCCTAGCGCGGTGATGAGAGGGCTCCAGCGCGGAGGCCCTGGATCGAGCCGCCGTCTCCGAGCGTAAGTTCGCGCCACACCGAGCCGAAACCTGGCCGGCGACCCCACCCTGGCTCCGGCCCCAGGTCGAGATTCGTTGACCCTCCGGGAGGCACATGGTACATCTGGACCCAGCTTTCCCAGACTTTACATGGCGATCCGACCGGCTTTCCTCGTTGCCGGCAGTCTGCTCGCCCTCGCGGCGACGAGCACCGCCTCGTCGGCCGGCGCGGAGCCACTCCCGATCCCTCTGGGCGCGCTGGACGACGCGGCCGTTCCTCCGCTCCCCGACGACTTCCAGGACGTCGAGGGCCCGATGGGCCCGGTGGGGGCGCTGGAGTCCATGCGGCAGGACCCGAAACCCGAGCCACAGGGCCCCCCGGACCTTGGTCTGGCCGGCCTGGAGGATCCCTGGGCGGAGGCGGTCGCCGAGGCCCTGGCCGTCAGGGCATCCGCGTTCACCGTCGTCGTCAACCCCGAGGTCACGGCCTTCGTGGAGCGCTTCACAGGGCCGCAGCGGACCATCATCGGGGCCTGGCTGAACCGGTCCGTGCGCTACCTGGATATGATCCGCGACGTCTTCCGGAGCCACGGCCTGCCGGAGGACCTGGCCTTCGTGGCCATGATCGAGAGCGGCTTCAACCCGGCTGCCGTCTCCCGGGCCGGGGCCAAGGGGCTGTGGCAGTTCATGGCGGCGACGGCGCGCCGGTACGGGCTCCGGGTGGACCGCTGGGTGGACGAGCGGTTCGACCCCGAGAAGTCCACGCTGGCAGCCGCGCGGTACCTCCGGGACCTCCACGCGCAGTTCGGCTCGTGGGCGCTCGCCAAGGCCGCCTACAACGCCGGCGAGGCGAAGATCGGCCGGGTGATCAGTACCGCCGGCTCCAGCGACTTCTGGGCCTTGCGCCGGACCCGCCTGCTCCGGCAGGAGACCCGGGATTTCGTGCCGGCGATCCAGGCGGCCATCCTGATCGGTCGGGATCCCGCCCGGTTCGGCTTCACGGTCGAGGACCCGGGGGCGACCCAAACCACGGCGACCATCAGCGTGCCGCCCCGCACGAACCTCAAGACGCTGGCCGCGGCCGCCCGCATCCCGTACGAGCGCCTGGAGGATCTCAACCGCGTGCTGGTGCGTGGCGTCACCCCCCCGGGGGCGCCATACGAGCTGCGCGTGCCGGCCGAGGCCCGGGAGCCGGTCCGGCAGGCCCTGCTGCGCCGCACGAAGCTGGCCAAGGGTCAGCGCCGCCCCACGGTCGACGCCGCGGGCATCGAGGTCCACGTCGTCCGTCCCGGCGAGACCGTCGTCTCCATCGCCCGCCAGCACGGCCTGCGCGTCACGGACGTCCTGCGCTGGAACTCCCTCGACGAGCGCGGGCTGATCCGGCCGGGCGACCGCCTGCGGCTGAGCGAGACGCGGCTGGCCGCCGGGCCGGGCGGGCGGCCCGAGGTGCGGTGAAGGTCGAGGTCCGCCTCTTCGCGACCCTCGGCGCCTACCGCCCCCCCGACAGCGCCGACCCGATCGTGCTCGACGTCCCCACCGGGGCCACCGTGGATGATGTGGCCCGGCACCTGGGGATCCCGCCCGACCTGGCCCGCGTCAGCCTCGTCAACGGGCAGGACGCCGGGCCGGAGCGCCGGCTGGGGCCGCACGACGTGGTCACCTTCTTTCCCCCCCTGGCCGGCGGGCGATGAGGGGCGGCACCCCACAGGGCCGCCGTCACCCGGTGGTACACTCGGGAGGCTGCCGGAAGCGTCTAGGAACCCGGTGGGCCTCCCGGACTTCAAATCCGGTGTCCGGCTCTAGACAAGCTGGAGGTGGGTTCGACTCCCACACGCTTCCGCCACCGATGTGACCCATGGCTCGAGGACAGGTTCGACGACAGGCACCGCGCAGACGGCGCGCCCCCCGGTGGGCGATCGTCACCGTGGTGCTGCTGCTGGCCGGCGGGGTGGTCGGGTACTTCGCCTACCGGGCGGTGGCGGACCTGCCAGGGGTCAAGCTCCCCAGCCAGGGCAACCGGCACCTGCAGAGCCTGACCGAGCCCCACGAGCCGTACAACAGCGACCCTCCGACGTCCGGGCCGCACGTGTCGTGGCTGGCGCCCTGGGGCGTCCACACCCGGCCGATCCCGCCCGAGCTGCAGGTCCACAACCTGGAGGATGGCGGGGTGCTGGTGCAGTACAGCTGCGAGTGCCCGGACCTGGTGGAGCAGCTCAAGCGCGTGGTCCAGCGCTACGATCGCTACGTGATCCTGGCGCCGTACCCGCGGATGAGCAGCCGGATCGCCCTGACGGCCTGGACCCGGCTCGAGACGCTGGACGAGTTCGACGAGCCGCGGATCCGGCGGTTCATCGAGGCCTACCGTGGGCGCGACCATCACCGCTAGGGCCGTCGCCGCCGCGCTCGGGCTGCTCCTGGCCGGGTGCTCCCGGCTCTACGTCTCCCCGCTGCAGCCGCCGCCGTACCGGGCCGAGGTGCCGGCCGGCTACGACCGGACGTGGACGGCCCTGGTGCGGGCCCTGGCGCAGCAGAACGTGCCGCTCCGGGCCATCGCCCGCGACTCGGGGGTCATCGCCTCGGACGAGTTCGTCACCCCGATCAACCTCTACGCCGACTGCGGGCAGCTGAGCGGCGACCAGCTCGAGGGCGAGGCCGTCGTCTCGTTCACGGTGTTCGCCGAGCCGAACGGCACCAGCGCCACCCGCGTTCAGGTGAACTCGAAGATGCGGACGCAGGCGCACCGGCGCGGCAAGTCCGGGAAGCTCCGGTCGCTGCCCGTGTACACCTGCGCGTCCACCGGGCGGTTCGAGGCCAACCTGATCGACGCCGTCCGGGACTTCGTGAGGGAGTGAGCATGGCGCCCCGGCTGGCCGACCTCGTCCGCAAGGCCCGCCGTCTGGCCGCCGAGCGGGACCGGATGATCGACGCCCTGGCCACGGAGTGGATCCGGGCGCTGCGCGGGCAGAGGCTCACCCGGGCCGATCTGGACGAGCTGTGGGCCGGCCTCACCGAGGACGCCGTGCGCCGCGCCGGGCGCAACGGCGACAGCGCGTGGTCCACTCACGCCTGGCGGCGCGAGGCGCAGGAGGTCATCGGCCGGCTCCGGGAGAAGGTGGAGGCGGCACTCGATGAGCGCTGACCCCGGCCGGCTGCTGCGGCAGCTGCCGTCCGTCGACGAGCTGGTCCGGGCGGTCGCCGAGCGGCCCGAGACCCGGGGGGTCCCCCGCCGGCGGTTGACGGCGATCGTGCGGGAGGTGCTGGACGCCGAGCGGCGGAGCATCCTCGGCGGGCGGCCGGGCGCCGGCCAGGCGCCGGGCCTCACCGCCCGGGTGCTGGAGGTGGTCGGGCGCCGCGGCCCCTTCTCGCTGCGGGAGGTCATCAACGCCACCGGCGTGGTGCTGCACACCAACCTGGGCCGGGCCCCCCTGTCGGCGCTGGCCCGGGAGCGCCTCGGGCGCGTGGCGGAGGGCTACTCGAACCTGGAGCTGGACCTGGCGTCGAAGGAGCGGGGCTCCCGCTACGTCCATGTGGAGGAGCTGCTGCGGCGGCTGACGGGCGCCGAGGACGCCCTGGTGGTGAACAACAACGCCGCCGCCGTCCTGCTGGCGCTGGAAACCCTGGCCCAGGGCCGCGAGGTCGTCGTCTCGCGCGGCGAGCTGATCGAGATCGGCGGCGAGTTCCGGATCCCGGACATCATGCGGCGGAGCGGCGCCGTGCTCCGCGAGGTCGGGACCACCAACCGCACGCACCTCCGTGACTACGCGGAGGCCATCGGGCCGGACACGGCGCTCCTGCTCAAGGTGCACACCTCCAACTACCGGGTGGTGGGCTTCACGGCCGAGGTCCCCTCGCGCGAGCTGGTCGCGCTGGGGCGCCAGCACGGGGTGCCGGTGATGGAGGACCTGGGCTCGGGGTGCCTGGTGGACCTGCGGGCCTGGGGGTTCCCGCACGAGCCGACCGTGCCGGAGGTGGTGGGGGCCGGCGTGGACCTCGTGACCTTCTCCGGCGACAAGCTGCTGGGCGGCCCGCAGGCCGGCCTCGTGGTGGGGCGCCGGGAGCTGGTCGGGCGCCTGAAGAGGAACCCGCTGAACCGGGCCCTGCGGATCGACAAGCTGACGCTGGCCGCGCTGGAGGCGACGCTGTACGCCTACGACGCCGGGCAGGGCCCGGCCACCGTGCCCGTGCTGCAGATGCTCACCGAGCCGCTCGCCTCCGTCCGCCGCCGGGCGCAGGCGGTCCTCCGGCGACTGGGGCAGGACCTCCAGAAGGAGCTGGCGGCCGCCGTCGTGGAGGATCGCGCCCAGGTCGGCGGTGGGGCCCTGCCCACCGTCGAGCTACCCACGGCGGCCGTGGCCCTGGGGGCCACCGGCGAGGCGGCCCGGGCGCTCGACGCGGCCCTGCGGCGCGGCCAGCCCGCCGTCATCGGCCGCCTGGTCAACGACCGCCTCCTGCTGGATTGCCGCACCGTGCTCCCCTCCCAGGTGGGTCCCCTCGCCACGGCGATCGGCACGGCGGCCCGGTCGTAGGAGAGCGCCATGGCGCAGGCGTCGCCGCGGCCCGGGGAGGCGCCGGACGCGCCCCGGCACGTGGTGGTCGGCACCGCCGGCCACATCGACCACGGCAAGACCTCGCTGGTCAAGGCCCTGACCGGCATCGACACTGACCGCCTGCCCGAGGAGAAGGCCCGCGGCATCACCATCGACATCGGCTTCGCGTTCCTGGAGGAGCCCGGCGGCCTGACGATCGAGATCGTGGACGTGCCCGGCCACGAGCGGTTCGTCAAGAACATGCTGGCCGGGGTGGGCGGCATCGACCTGGCCATGCTGGTGATCGCCGCCGACGAGGGCGTCATGCCCCAGACGCGCGAGCACCTGGCCATCTGCTCGCTCCTGCACATCCCGAGCGGCCTGGTCGTGCTCACGAAGAGCGATCTGGTCGAGCCCGACTGGCTGGACCTGGTGCGGGACGACGTCGCCTCGGTGGTGCGCGGCACGTTCCTGGAGGGCGCGCCGATCCTGACCGTCTCGGCGCGCACGGGGGAGGGGCTGCCCGGGCTGCGCGACACCCTGCGCCGGCTGGCGGCCGCCGTCCCCGCCCGCAGCACGGACGCTCTGCCCCGGCTGCCGATCGACCGCGTCTTCACGGTCAAGGGCTTCGGGACGGTCGTGACCGGCACGCTGACGGCCGGGCGGCTGGCCGTGGACGACCGCGTCGAGGTCTTCCCGCGCGGGTTGACGGCCAAGATCCGCGGCCTGCAGACGCACGGCCGCCCCGTGCCCGAAGCGCGGGCGGGCCAACGGACGGCCATCAACCTGCAGGGCCTCGAGCGCGCCGCGGTCGAGCGCGGGGATGTCGTGGGGCTGGCCGGCGCCCTGGTGCCCTCGGTGCTCGTCGACGCGACGGTCGAGCTGCTCCCCGACGCGCCGCGGCCGCTGCGCACACGGGACCGGATCCGCTTCCACGCCGGCACCAGCGAGATCATGGCCCGGGTCCTGCTGCTGGAGCGCACCGAGCTCGAGCCCGGCCGGCGGGCCTTCGCCCGCATCCGGCTGGAGGCGCCCCTGACCGCGATGCCGGGCGACCGCTTCGTCATCCGCTCCTACTCGCCCATCGTCACCATCGGCGGCGGCACCCTCCTGGACATCGACCCGCCGCGCTACCGGCGCAAGGCGCCGGCGCTGGCAGCCCACCTGGCGCTGCTCGAGCGCGGCACGCCGGAGGAGGTCGTGGAGGAGCACGTGCGCCAGACCGGCGCCGCCGGGGTTCGCCTGGGCGCCCTGTCGGGCCGGGTGCCCTTCGGCCCCTCCCGGCTGCGCGCCATCCTGACGCGCCTGGAAGCCGAGCGCCGGGTGCTGGCCGTGGAGCGGGAGTGGTTCCTGCACGCCGACAGCCACGCCCGCCTGCGCACGCTGATCCTCGGCGCCCTCGAGCAGTACCACCGCGCCAACCCGCTCCGGCCGGGCATGGGCCGCGAGGAGCTGCGCGGGAGGGCCGGCGGCGCCGACGAGAAGGTGTTCGCCCACGCGCTGGCCGCGCTCGAGGCCGAGGGCCTGGTCCTGGCGGAGCGGGACAAGGTCAGGCTGGCCGGCCACGAGGTGCGCCTGACCCCCGAGCAGGAACGCGTCGTGGCCCGGGTCGAGCGGGAGTTCCTGGACGCCGAGGCCGCGCCGCCCACGCCGGAAGAGGCCCTGGCCCGGGCGGGGGTGACCGGCGACGAGGAGCACGAGCTGTTCCAGGTGCTGGTCGAGGCCCGCAAGCTGGTCCGCGTCAAGGAGTCGCTGTTCTTCCACGCCCGGGCCCTCGACAGCATCCAGGACAAGGTCGTGGCCTTCCTCAAGGAGCGGAAGGAGATCGGGCCCCAGGAGATCAAGGACCTGCTCGGCATCTCCCGGAAGTACGCCATCCCCCTGCTGGAGCACCTCGATGCCCGGCGGGTCACCGCGCGCGTGGGGGAGCGGCGGGTCTTGCGGGGGACCTAGGGGCGCGCTAAGGTTGAGGCGGCGGAAAGGAGCCACGCATGTTTGGGCTGGGGTACCAGGAACTGCTGATCATCCTGCTGATCGTGCTGATCCTCTTCGGGGCCAGCCGACTGCCGGAGCTGGCGCGGTCGCTCGGCAGTAGCGTCAAGGAGTTCAAGAAGGGCGTGAACGAGGCCCGGGAGGAGAGCACCACGACCAGCACCGCCAAGGAAGAGGAGAAGAAGGCGTAGGTCCCGCCATCGGCGTTGACCTGGGCGGCACGCGCATCCGCGTGGGCGCGCTCGGGGTCAACGGCGCGCTGCTCTCCCGTCTCGAGTATCCCACCGAAGCCCACCGCGGTCCCGCCGCCGTCCTGGCCGCCGTCGAGCAGGGCATCCGCGACGTCCAGGCCTCCCTGCCCGAGGCGCGGGGGATCGGCATCGCCTGCGCCGGCCAGATCGATCCCGACACGGGCACGGTCGTGCACGCTCCGAACCTCGAGTGGTCCGAGGTCCCGCTCGGCCGCACGCTCGCCAGCGCCCTGGGCCGCCCGGTCACCGTGGAGAACGACGTGCGGGCGGCGGCCTGGGGCGAGTTCGCCCTGGGCGCCGGCCGGGGGGCGCGCAGCCTGGTGGCCGTCCTCGTCGGCACCGGGGTGGGGTCGGGCGCGGTGCTGAACGGCTCGCTGTGGCGGGGGGCCGGCAACGCCGCGGGCGAGCTGGGCCACACGCAGGTCGTCCTCGACGGCCTGCCGTGCGGCTGCGGCCGGCGTGGCTGCCTGGAGCAGTACGTCGCGGGCAACGGGTTCCAGCGCCGTCTGCAGGCCATCCTGACCTCCGACGCCGCCCGGGGCCTGGCCCGGGCCGCGGGGGGCCAGCCGCGGGCGCTGACGGCGCGGATGGTGTACGAGACCGCCCGGAGCGGTGATGCGCTCGCGCGCCGGTGGTGGGAGGAGGCCGAGGGGTACCTGACCCTGGCCGTCGCCAACTACGTCACGCTGCTCAACCCGGAGGTGCTGGTGCTCGGCGGCGGGGTCGTCGAGGCCGTGCCCGCGCTGTTCGACGCCGTGGCGGCCGGGGTTCCGGCCCGCACGACCCTGCTGGCCGCGCGCTCGCTGCGGATCGTGCGCCCCGCCCTCGGCGGCTGGAGCGGGGTCGTGGGGGCCGCCGCCCTGGCCACGGCTGCCGCCTGACCCTTGCCACCCGCCGTGACGGTCTCCGCCGGTCGCGTGGATGTCGTCTGCGCGCTGGCGCTCGCCGGCCTCACGGTCCTGTCCCGGCTCCCCTACCGCATCCAGGTCCTCTACAACTGGGACGCCGTGCAGCTGGCCCTGGCCCTGCGCGACTACGACGTCGTCAAGCACCAGCCGCATCCGCCCGGCTACCTCTTCCACGTCGCGCTGGCGCGCGCGGCCAACGCCTGGCTCCAGGATGCCGCGGCGGCCTATACGCTCCTGGCCGCCGTCCTGAGCGGTCTCGCCACGCTCGCCGTCTTCGCGCTCGCCCGCGCCATGTACGACCGGCCCACGGCGCTGGCCGCCGCCCTCCTGCTGGCCGCCAGCCCGCTCTTCTGGTTCTACGGCACCGTGGGCCTGACGTACGCCGCCGACGCGCTGGGCGCCTCGACCGCGGCCTGCGTCACCTTTCGCGCCCGGCACGGCGGCGAGCGCGATGCCTGGCTGGCCGCCGGCTGCCTGGGGGTGGCCGGCGGCTTCCGCCCGTCGGTGCCCCTGCTGCTCTTCCCGCTCTGGCTCGGCACCGCGCTGGCCGGGCCCCGCCGGCCGCGCACGGTCCTGATCGGCCTCGGCGTCTTTGCCGCCGCCACGTCCGCCTGGCTGGTCCCCACGGTCTGGCTCAGCGGCGGGCCCGGCCCCTTCCTCGAGGCCACGCGCGACCTGCTGGAGACCGTCGTCGTCCCCGGCACCGCGCTCGGCGCGCCGTTCGGAGCGACGCTCGCCGTCTGGCGGCACCTCCTCGAATCCGTCCTGGTCGGGCTGGGCCCGCTCGCCCTGGGTGTCCTCCTGCTGCCCTGGTACCGCCGGCGGTTCGGCTGGGGCCAGCGGGAGCGGTTCCTGGTCGGCTGGATGCTGCCCCCCCTGCTCGTCTACAGCCTGGTGCACTTCGGGCAGGCGGGGTACGTGTTGACCTTCCTGCCGGCGCTGGTCGTGCTGCTCGCGCGCGTGCTGACGGCGGCTCTGGGCGGCCGGCGCCCGGCGCTCGCCGCCGTGGTCGCGCTGCTGGTGCTCGCGAGCGCCGCCTTCTTCGTGCACGTCCGCCCGTGGCCGCGCGACTTCGAGCGCGCGCGGCCGGCCTGGCGGCAGGCGGCCGAGGCCGACGCGGCGGACTGGATCCTGAGCCGCACGGCGGCGGCCCTGCGCGAGCACGAGCAGGTGGTGCGGACCCTGGTGGACGCGATCCGGCACCGCCACCAGCCCGGCGAGACGGCGGTGATCACCGAGCTCGGTAACCCGCGGTCATATCCCTGGCTGCGCCACGCGATGTTCTACCTGCCAGAGTACCCGATCTACGAGCTGCGGGTCGGCGCGCTGCCGCCCGGCCACTACGCCCCGCGGCAGGCGCGGGCGATGCGGAGGGAGCCCGGACGCCTCGTCGTGCTGCCCGCCGCGGTCAGACGCCTCGTCTGGTTCGTGGATCACTGGAGTCCGACCTCGCCACGCCCGCCCGGGCTCCGGGAGATCGCGCTGCCCTACGGCCGCTACCTCTACGAGGTGGACGTGGACGACCGGCCGGTCGCGTACGCGGGCTACACGCTCGTCCCCGAGCAGGCTCATGCTCGCCGGCCCGCGCGCTAGCCTCGTCCTCGCCATCGGGCTGGCGGTGCCGCTCGCGCTGTTCCTGGCCGCCGAGCGCCGGATCGCGGGCGCCTGGGGCTTGCCGCTCGACGATGCCTGGATCCACCTCCAGTTCGCGCGGAACGTGGCCGAGGGCCACGGCTTCTCCTACAACGCCGGCGTTCCCGTCGCCGGCTCCACGGCGCCGCTCTGGACGCTCCTCCTGAGCGCCGCCGTCGCGCTGGCCGGGCCCTCGCTGGGCGTCGTCAAGGCCGTGGGCGTGGCGACGACGGTCGCCGCCGCGCTCGTGACGCGGGCGGCCGCGCTGGCCTGGGGGGCCTCGCCGCCGGCCGCCGCCGGCGTCG
>JBBIIW010000039.1:0-13125 GCA_037446305.1 Candidatus Rokuibacteriota bacterium | reverse complement strand
TTGCCGGCCTGGCGACGGTCGCGGAGGGCGCTCGCCAGGCGCCAGGTCAGGCCGAGCCGGTCGTCGACCGCCTTCAGCAGCAGGGCGCCGCCGTCGGAACTGGCCTGGGGCTGGTCGAACCGGGCGACGACCGGCTTCGAAATCCCGTGGATCTGGAGCGTCGTCTGCGCTATACAGGCTGTGGCCATCGAGCCTCCTCGCGTCCGTGTGCGGAAGCGCTTCGACACCGCTTTTTTCGCACACTTGAGGGGCTCGGTGGCTCTTTCTTTTCATCGTTCACGCATAATCCGGGCTAGTCCGGTCGAACCAGCCACGTCGGACACTGCCCAGCCTGCACAGCAGGGCCGCACAATCTGTCAGGCAGCGGGTGTCACCGTGGCCCGCGTCAGGAGGCGGCGCCGGCTCTCGCCCCGGACACCCTCCGCCACGACAACGCCTGCCCGATCAGAGACTTAGCGCCGCACCCGACTCTCCCCGGCCCCGGTCTGGCGCCCTCCTTGCTTCTCGCCCAACACGCGGTTCGCCTGCCCGGCAGGTCCGTGGAGGGGGTGTGGCTTCGGATGGTGAACACGATCTGGCGGAGGGGAGCCGACAGGGGCTTTTCCCTCAGTGAACTCGTGGTGACGATGGCGATCATCGGAATCGTGGCGGCGATCGGCACGCCGTACTTCATCAGCTACTGGCGGGCGGCGAGGCTCCGAGCCGGAGCGGAAGAGCTGGCGGCGGCCCTGAACGGGGCGCGGCAACTGGCCATCAGCCGGAACTCCACCGTCTGCGTGACGAACGACGGGACCCGGATTCGCTATCACGTCGGCGGCTGCGGCAACGCGGCCTGGACGGGGCCGACGACGGACAGCCAGGGCTGGATCCGGCTGACCGAGGGGGTCCGGGTGACCGGCGCCACGGCGAACCCGGTCTTCACGTTCCTCGGCGCCGCCAACCCCGCCGCCAGGTTCACCGTGCAGCATCCCACGGACGGCGCGACGCTCACCGTCACCGTCGCCGCCTCCGGCCGGGTGACGATCCCATGAGGCTCGACGAACGCGGCCTGACGCTCGCCGAGATCCTGGTGGCCGTCTTCGTCGTCGGCGTCGGGCTGGTCGGTCTCCTGTTCGTCATTCCGGTGGCCACCTACGGGGTGCAGGAAGGCAGCCAGCTCTCGACGGCCACCTTCCTGGCCGAGCAGCGGCTGGAGCAGGTCCGGCACGCGGTGTGGGCCACGCTTCCGGATCCCGGGAATACCGGTCAGGGCACCGACTGCCTCGGGATCGGTTCGGCGGCCGCGCCGACCTCCGTCACGTGCGACCGGCCGGCACCGACCGTGTGCACGAGGAACGCCCTCTGTACGACGTTTCCCGACGAGCCGGCCGTCACCGGCTACCCGTCGTACAGCCGGACCGTGAGGGTCGAAGACTGCTCTGTGGTCGGCTGCGGCGGCATCAATGACGGCAACCTGCGCCTGGTGACGGTGAGCGTCGCCTACACCCCGCTCACCGGCGCCGGGGTCTCCATAACACCGAAGAGCATTCAGCTCCGAATGCTGATCGCGAGGCGCCAATGAACACCAGGGGGTTCGCTCTCGCCGAGCTGCTCGTGGCCCTGGCGGTTCTGGGCCTCATGCTGGCCGCCATCTTCACGCTGCAGCAGGAGGGACAGGAGGCGTATCTGTACGGCTCGGCCCGGGTGGAGGTCCAGCAGAATGCCCGGGTCGCGCTTCACCGCATGATCAGGGAGCTTCGAGTGGCCCGGGCCGTGACCGCGGTGGGAGCAGGCTGCAACAACGCGGCCACCGGGGCGACCGACATCACGTTCGAGGTCTTCGACGAGGCCCTGGACACCTGGGTCCCCGTGCGGTACCAGCTCGTCGGCGGCGATCTCCGGCGCACCTACAACAATGGGGGCGCCGAGGTCGTGATCGGGGGCGTCCAGACACTTCGCATCGTGTGCTTCCGGCAGGACAACAACCTCACCGCCACCGCGTCCGACGTCCGCAGCGTCCGGGTCTCCATCCGGACACAGCCCGAGGACGGGTCGCCATCCTACTCGATATCCCACCGGGAAGCGGTGGCGGAGTCCCAGGCGCGGCTGAGGAACATATGAACGAACGCGGTATCGCCGTTCCCACTGCCCTGATCGCGCTGGCCGTGCTGACGGCCCTCGTGATGGCGTTCGCGGTGCTGGCGAACACCGAGCCGCTGATCGCCTCCAACCACTCCGAAGGCGCCCGAGCCAGGGCGTTCGCCGAGGCGGGCGTGGAGCGGGCCATCTGGGCGCTGTCCAACTCCACCGCGCCGGGGGGCCTGGCCGATCCCCTGCCAAGCCCGGTGCCCGCGCCGTACGACGGCGGGACCTTCGTGATGGTCGAGCGGGGCACCGGCGGCACCGCAACCGGCGGCTTCCGGGTACAGGTCGCCGCCGCCGTGAGCGGACTGCCGAACGAACGAGAGGTCGTCTCCGTCGGCTACACCCCCGACAATGTCACCCCCCGGGCCATCAAGCGGATCGAGACCACCGTGATGAAGATCAGGCATATCGATCCGCCCTGTGCCCTCTGCGTGATGGGCGACATCGAGGTGACCGGTTCGTCCTCGATCGACGCCCGCAGCGGCGGCCCGGCCTCCGGCGTCCACTGCCCCGGCGGGCCGCCCCCGCTGGCCGGCGTGGCCACGGCGGGGACGACCTACCGCAGCGGGGCCGCGCGGGTCTGGGGCCCGGGCGACAACCTGCCGAACAACGTCCCGGCCGACATCCATCCGGGCGCGCCGGCAAGCACATTCGCGTTCAAGTTCACCGACGAGGAGCTGGCGTACCTGAAAAGCCTGGCCAGGGAGCGCGGGACGTATTACCAGGGCTCGGTGACCTTCAACTCCAGCAACCCCATCCCCGACGGGATCGTGTTCGTGGACACCACCACCGGCGACCCCTTCACGAGCAGCACGCCGGACAGCGAGGCGGCCGCCGTAGAGGTCCACGGGGGGACGAACTGGAAGGGCTGGCTGATCGTGGCCGGCTCGCTGCAGATCTCCGGCGAGGTGGACATGCGCGGGCTCATCTACGCGCTCAACGACATCGCGTACTCGGGTACCGGCAATGGCGGGATCCGGGGCTCCATGGTGTCCGAGAACAGGAAAGACACCTTCGCCACCAGCGTCGACGGGGGCACGACCGGCAACTCCAACATCGTCTTCGACTGCGAGGCGGTCCGTAACGGCGGCGGCCAGATCCCCCAGGGCTGGTTCGTCCGGCCAGGCAGCTACCGGGAGGTGGCGGGCCAGTGATCCGGCTCGTGGGGCTCCTCGCCGTCGCCGTCCTGGCCGCCGCCTGTCAGGGAACCCCCGCCACGCCCCCCCACAGCTCAGCGCCGCTGGTCGACCACGCCGCCGAGGCCCGCCTGGCCATGACCCGGCGCGACTGGTCCGCCGCGGCCACGCACTACCGGGCGGCGCTCGAGGCCCAGCCCGAGCGCCTGGAATTCCACTACGGGCTGGCGATCGCGTCGAGCTACCTGGACGACCGGGACGAGACGCGCCGGGAGTTCGAGTGGGTGCTGGCGCACGCGCGGGCGGGATCCGACGAGGCGCGCACGGCCCGGAGCTGGCTGGCCCAGGCCGGGCTCATCGGCGCCGACGACGTCGGGGCCGCGGCCAGCCCCGACACCAGCCTGGCCACGGTCTCCGGAACCGTCACCTGGCCCGAGGGCGGCGGGTCGCCGGCGCCACGCCGGCGTCACCTCCTGATGCTGGTCGGCCTCCCCGGCACCCCGACGGAGGGCCAGTACCACCGCATCCGCAGCGGCGAGGACGGGCGCTACGAGTTCCCCAACGTCGTCCCCGGGCCCTACAAGCTCACGGACCGCGTGGCCGGGCCGCCGTCCTGGCGCCTCAAGGTGGTGGTCGAGCCCGGGCAGCGGATGACCCTCGACCTCAGCCCGGCCAACGGCACCCGGGTGCGCGACGACTTCCCCGACCAGCCCCGGTCCGGCTAGGCGCCGCCTCGCCGGCCGCCTCCGGGCGCCTCCGTGCCGAGTCGCCCGGGAGGCGCGGGAAAACGTTGGGGGCTCCGAAGTGCACCTCCTATACTACGAAGCGAGTGACAGAACGTGTTTAACATCCCGTTCTTCAAGCGAACGAGCGACACGCTGGGGGTGGACGTCGGGTCGAGCGCCGTGAAGGTGGTCCAGCTCGCCGGCGATACCCGGCACGCCAGCCTGGTGGCGCTGGGCACAGCGCCGCTGCCGCCCGAGGTGATCGCCGAAGGAACCATCAAGGACCCGCCGACCGTGGTGGAGACCATCAAGGAGGCGGTGGCCCGGGCGGGCGTCCGGTCCAAGGAAGCCGCGATCGGCGTGTCGGGCCGCGAGCTGATCATCAAGAAGGTCCAGATCCCGGAGGTGCCGGCCAAGGAGCTGCGCGACGCCGTCCAGCTGGAGGCCGAGCACCACATCCCGTTCGCCATCGACGAGGTCTTCCTCGACTACCACGTCGTCTCGCGCCAGCAGGGGACGATGGAGCTCATCCTGGTGGCCGTCAAGAAATCGAAGGTCCAGGAGTACGTCGGCGTGGTGGAGGAAGCCGGGCTCAACGTGGTGGTGGTGGACGTCGACGGCTTCGCGCTCGGCAACCAGTACGAGCTGAACCACCCGGACGACGCCGAGGCGGTGGCGCTGATCGACATCGGCGCCTCGGTGATGACCACGAACGTGCTCCGGGCCGGGACCTCGATCTTCGCCCGGGACATTCCCTTCGGCGGCAACAACTACACCCACGCCATCGCCCAGCACCTCAAGGTGCCGTTCGAGCAGGCGGAGGCGGCCAAGCTCGGCCAGGACGTCGGCATCCCGTGGGAGTCCCTGGTGCCCGCGCTGGAGACGGTGTCGCGCGACCTGTCGCTGGAGGTCCAGCGGACCTTCGATTACTTCGCGTCCACGGCCGAGTCCGAGCGCATCGGGCGGATCGTCCTGGCCGGCGGATGCGCGCTCCTGCCCGGGCTGACCGACTACCTGTCCTCGACCTGGGGGATCCCGGTGGAGGTCGCCCGTCCCTTCGCGGCCATCGACGTGCCGGACACGTACGCCGACGTCGTGTCGGCCTCCAGTCCCACCCTGGCCGTGGCCGTCGGTCTGGCCCTGCGGCGGCCGGGAGACAAGGACCAATGATCAGGATCAACCTCGCGCCGGACAGCCAGAAGCCGGCCGCGGGCGTCAAGTTCCAGATGCCGGGCCTGAATCTCGGCCTGATCTTCCTGGTCCTGTACGGGGGCGCCGTGCTCGGCATCGGCGGCTACTGGCTCAGCCTGACGGCGGAGGAACGCCGCCTGGCGACCGAGATCGCGACGATGTCGTCCGAGGTGACGAGGCTCCGCGCCACGACGGGGCAGAGCGAGAAGATCAAGGCCGAGGCGACGGAACTGCGACAGCGGGTCCAGGTGATCCGCGACCTGACCAGGAACCAGGCCCGCCCGGTCCACCTGTTCGACGTCTTCGTCGATACCGTCCCCCAGGACCTGTGGATCACCGGCCTGGAGGAAAAGGACTCGAGACTCAAGGTCAAGGGAACGGCGTTCTCGACGACCGCCGTGGCCGACTTCATGAGCAACCTGCGGCGCTCGGGCAAGTTCAAGGACGTGGACATCGTGATTGCCCGCCAGGATCTGGCCAAGGTGCCCCGGCACGTGACCTTCGAGGTCACATGCACGTACGGGGGCTGAGCATGACCCTGCCGGCCTTCTTCGACCCGATCGTCACCGCCCCTCGCTGGCAGAAGGTGGTCCTGGGGTGCATGGGGCTCGCCATCCTGGTGGTCGGTGGGTACTTCCTGCTCGTCTCCCCGGTCGCCACGCGCGTGAGCGAGCTGCGCGCCCAGAAGATGGCCATGGAGCGGGAGCTGCTGCAGCTCCGGGCGGCGGCGGCCAACCTGGCCCGGCTGAAGCAGGAGATCGCGGAGCTCAAGCAGGCGCTCGACGTGATGAAGGAGCGACTGCCCACCGAGCGCGAGATGCCCACGCTGTTCCGGACGGTGACCGACGCCGCCTTCCAGGCCGGGCTCCAGGTGGCGCTCTTCCAGCCCAAGGAGCCGCGGGTGACGGACTACTACGTGGAGATTCCCATCCTCGTGACCGGAGAGACCGGATACCACCAGCTCGGCGAGTTCTTCGGCCGGGTGGCCGGCATGCCACGGGTCGTCAACGTCTCGGAGATCAAGGTCAACGGTGCACCCAAGAGCAAGAACCCTGTCAAGGCGGAGGTGACACTGGCCACCTATCATTACCGCCCGGCTGGCGCCCCCCCGGCTCCCAAGCCAGCGCAGGCGGACGGGAAGTCGGGAGGGCAGAAGTGAGACACCGGGGCTGGCTGCTCGCGCTCCTGGCCGCCGCCGGCGCCGGGTGCACCGGGTCGAGCACGCCGGCAACCCCCGCCGCCACCCCGGCGCCTGCCACGTCGCCGAGCGCGGTAGCCGCCTCTCCGCGCCCTGCGCCGGCGGCGCCCGCCGCGGCGACGAGCTCCCGCACCGGCGCAACGCCGGGAAGTGCGTCCCCCGCAACCGACCCCGCTGCGTCACCGACCTCGCTGCCACCGAGGCTGGGCGAGGCGATGCCGCAGGAGGTGGTCTACGACAGCAAGGGCCGGCGCGACCCGTTCGAGAGCCTGGAGGTGCGACAGGGCAGCGGGCCGACCGTGGCCAGTGCCCGGCTCACGGGCATCGTCCACGGCGCGCGCGGTCCGCTCGCGCTGATCGAAACGGCCGAAGGCCTCGGGTACATCCTCAAGCCCGGCGACACGCTCGGGACTGCCCGCCTGGTCGAGATCGGACTCGACAGCGTGGTGTTCCGCCTGGAGGTGCAGCCGGGCTTCACCACGGACCGGGTGGTCCTGAAACTGCCGGGTGACTGAATGAGCGCACAGCGACGCAGTCCGGTGGTGCTCGCGGTATGGGCCTCTCTGTGTGTCCTTGCCGCGCCAGGCCCTGCTCGAGGTGAGGAAGTCGTCCCGGTGTCCACGCTCGCCGAGCTGGCCGACGTCACGGTCACCCGGCAGCCGGACACGACGCTGGTCCACCTCCGGACGACGGGGGCCGCCCGCTACCGCACCCGCGCCCTGCAGTCGCCGCCCCGGCTCGTCGTCGACCTCGAGGACACCGTCTATGGCTGGCGGAAGACGCCGCTGGCCGTGGACCAGGGGCCGGTCAAGGAGATCCGCGGCAGCCAGTACCGCGAGCGGACAGCGCGCCTGGTGGTGGAGTTCAGCGGGCGCGTGCCCTACACCATCCGCGAGGACGCCGACGGTCTGACGATCGTGATTCCCCGGGCGGACCAGGCCGGGGCGGACAGCCCGGCGGCGGCGGCCCTGGCCACGGCCGCCGACCCGCCGCAGCCGGAGGGCGCCGGAACGGCCACTCCGCTGCGAGCCGCCGCGGCCTCGCCGGCAGGGTCCGGCGCGGGCGCGCTCCTGAAGCCGGCCCCCAGGGCTCTGGCCAGGCCGGCCACCGCGCCGCCCCTCCAGGTCGCGCAGGCCTCGCCGGGCCCCGCTCCGGTCAGCACGAACGGGCGGCTCATCTCGCTGGACTTCAAGGACGCGGACGTCGTCAACCTGCTCCGCATCCTGGCTGCCGAGAGCGGGCGCAACATCGTGATCGGCGACGACGTGAAGGGCAAGATGTCGATCTCGCTCCGCAACGTCCCCTGGACGCTGGCCCTGGACACGATCCTGGCCACGCGGGGCCTGGAGAAGGTCGAGCGCGACGGCGTGATGCGAATCGTCACCGCCGAGCAGCTGACCAAGGAGCGGGAGGCGCGGGCTCGGGTCGAGGAGGCGCGGGTGAAGAGCGAGGCCGAGGTGCGCGCCAAGCTGGCCGAGGCCCAGGTGAAGGAAGCCGAGGCCATCCAGCGGAAGCTGGCCGCCGAGGCGGCCCGCAGAGAGCAGGAGGCGCGGGGACCCCTCCGGGAGGAGACGATCCGGCTCTCCTACGCCGATCCGGAAGAGGTGGCGAAGACCCTGCAGGGCATCCTGGGCATCCCCGCGGAAGGGGCGAAGATCACCGGCCCGGGCTTCATCGGGGCTCCCGGCGGGCCGCCGAATCCGGAGCTCCAGCCCTACGGGGCGCCGCCGGGACCGCAGGCGGTCACCACGATGCAGCCGGTCTCGGTGTCCCATGACGTGCTGGCCAAGGGACTCACCATCCGGGCCCACAAGCCGACCAACACGCTCTTCCTGCGGCTCTACGAGGCCGACCTGGAGCGCGTGAAGAAGCTGGTCAAGGAATCGCTCGACGTGCCCCTGCCCCAGGTCAAGATCGAGGCCCGCATGGAGATCCTCGATCGCAACGCGCTGGAGCAGATCGGCATCCAGTGGGGCGGCTTCATCGCCGAGCGCGCGGGATCGACGACCCTCGTCGGTCAGGGCCTCCAGACGACGACCGTCGGGGGACAGACCGTGCCCTTCATCCCCGGCCTGGTCCAGGGCAACACCAACGTCGTCGATCAGACGCCGCCGATCAACGTGAACTCGCCGAACCCGCTCTTCACCCTGTTCCCCGCCGATCCCGACTCCTCGGGCGGCATGCCCATCAGCTTCCAGACCGGGCTGCCGCTGGGCGGAAACCTGGTCAACCTGCCCATCAGTGCGCTGCCGAACGCCGGGCCGCTGCCGGGGTTCGGCTTCGCCTTCGGGATTGTCGGCAAGGCGTTCAACGTGAACCTGGCCCTGCAGGCCCTGGCCAGCCAGGGCAAGACCCGGACGCTGGCCCGGCCGGAGATCGTGACCGTCGAGAACGCCAAGGCCGTCATGTCCCTGGGTGAGGAGATCCCCTACGCCACGATCAGCTCGGCCGGGACCCAGATCCAGTTCAAGGAGGCCCTGCTGAAGCTCGAGGTCACGCCGACCGTCATCCGGGAAGGCGACGTGACCAAGATCAAGATGATCGTGATCGTGGAGAACAACTCCCGCGGCGACGTGGTGAACCTGGGCAACGCCGGGGCGCCGCCCGCGATCAACCGGCGCAAGGCCGAGACCCAGGTGCTGATCCGCGAGGGGGACCGCCTGATCATCGGCGGCGTGACCACCAGCGTCAACCAGCACACCGAGCGCAAGGTGCCGCTGCTGGGCGACATTCCGATCCTCGGGCACCTGTTCAAGCACCGCGAGAACTTCGAGTCGGGGCGGGAACTGGTCGTCTTCGTCACGCCGACCGTGCTGCGGGGCACGGGTCTGACGGCGACCGCATCCTCGGCCACCGCCTCGCCGTCGGAGAACATCCCGTCGGCGACCCCGGCCACCGGCGAGCCCCCGCTGCCGGGACCCACGACGCCGATGTTCCCGGCCCCCACGGCGCCGGCCCCGGCCGCTCCCGCGCGCTGAGCCGTCCCCGGACCGGGGTCGAGGGCGCCCCGCGTCCCTGGCGTGGTAATCTGATCGTCACGCGACGGACCTGGGCGCCATGGCTGACATCTTCCGCTTCCTGACCGCCGGCGAGTCGCACGGCGAGGCGTTGACCGCCGTCATCGACGGCGTCCCCGCCGGCCTGCCCCTGACCGAGGCGGCGATCAACGAGGATCTCGCCCGCCGGCAACGGGGCTACGGCCGGGGTGGGCGGATGAAGATCGAGCGCGACCAGGCCCACATCGTCTCCGGCGTCCGCTGGGGCCTGACGCTGGGCAGTCCCATCACGCTCCGGATCGCCAACCGTGACTGGGAGAACTGGAAGGACACCATGGCCGTCGGCCCGTTGCCCCCCGGAGCGGCGCCGAAGGAGGTCACCCGGCCGCGCCCCGGCCACGCCGACCTAGCCGGGGCCTTGAAGTACGGTCATCACGACATCCGCAACGTCCTCGAGCGATCGAGCGCCCGGGAGACGACCGCCCGCGTGGCCGTGGCCGGGGTAGCCAAGCGGCTCCTGGCCGAGTTCGGGATCCGGATCCTGAGCCACGTGACCGAGATCGGGGGTATCCGGATCCCGGCCGACTTCGACATGCCGTGGGAGGAGATCGAGCGCCGGGCGGAGGCCTCCGAGGTCCGCTGTGCCGACCCCGAGACGGAGGCGGCCATCATCGAGGCCATCGACGCCGCCAGGACCAAGGGCGACACGCTCGGGGGCGTCTTCGAGGTTGTCGCCCTCGGCTGCCCGGTGGGCCTGGGATCGTACGTCCAGTGGGACCGGCGGCTCGACGGCCGGCTGGCCCAGGCCTTCTGCGCCATCCAGGCCATCAAGGGCTGCGAGTTCGGCCTCGGCTTCGAGGCCGCCCGCCGCCCCGGCTCGGGGGTCCACGACGAGATCCTCTTCGACGCGGCTACCGGGTTTCACCGGGCCAGCAACAACGCCGGGGGCCTGGAGGGGGGGGTCACCAACGGCCAGCCGGTGATCGTGCGCGCCGCCATGAAGCCGCTCTCGACCCTGCGGACCCCTCTGCGCTCGGTGGACCTGGCCACCCGCGAGCCGGTGGAGGCCGTGGTCGAGCGGAGCGACGTCTGCGCGGTCCCGGCGGCCGGCGTGGTCGGCGAGGCCATGATGGCCATCGTCCTCGCCAACGCCTTCCTCGAGAAGTTCGGCGGCGACAGCCTCCCCGAGATCCGCCGCAACTACTCAGGCTACCTGGACAGCCTCAAGCAGTGGTAGTCGTCGACGTCCGGGTCGGGGCCGGCGGCTACCCGATCGTCGTCGAGCGCGGCGCCCTCCACGCGCTCGGCCCCCGCCTGGCCCAGCTCCGGGTCGGCTCGCGGGTCGCCATCGTCAGCGCCGGCCCCGTCCTGCGCCTCTACGGCAAGACCGTGATCGACAGCCTGGAAGGCTCCGGCTTCTCGGTCGCGACCGTCGAGGTGCCGGACGGCGAGGCGGCCAAGACGCTGCCGGTGGCCGAGCGGTGCTGGAACGCCCTCCTGGACGCCGGGCTCGACCGGACCTCGACGGTGGTGGCCCTCGGGGGCGGCGCCGTCGGGGACCTGGCGGGCTTCGTGGCCGGGACGTACATGCGCGGCGTCAATTTCGTGCAGGCGCCCACCACGGTGCTGGCCCAGGTGGACGCCTCCATCGGCGGCAAGACCGCCATCGACCACCCGCGAGCCAAGAACCTGATCGGCGTCTTCCACCAGCCCCGGCTGGTGCTGGTCGATCCGGCGACGGTGATGACCCTCCCCGAGCGGGAGTACCGCTCGGGCCTGGCGGAGATCGTCAAGCACGGCGTGGTGCTCGACGCCGGCTACTTCGCCGACGTGGAGCGGAGCGCACACGCCCTGCTGGGCCGGGATGTCGCCACGCTGGAGCGCATCATCGCGGGCTCCTGTCGCCTGAAGGCCTCGGTCGTGGAGCGAGACGAGCGGGAGGCCGCGCTCCGCGCGGTTCTGAACTACGGCCATACCATCGGGCACGCCCTGGAGGCCGCCACCGGGTTCGGCCGCTGGACCCACGGGGAGGCCGTGGCCCTGGGGATCGTGGCCGAGGCGCGCCTGGCCGGCCGCCTGGGCATCGCCGACCGAGCCACGGTGGACCGTCAGGCCGCGCTCCTGGCCGCCCTCGGGCTGCCGACCGCCGCCGCCGACCTCGACGTCAAGGCTGTCATGGCCGCCATCGGCCGGGACAAGAAGGCGCGCGACGGCCGGGTCCCCTTCGTCCTCGCCCCCGCCATCGGCGCCTTCCGCCTGGTCTTCGACGTCCCTCCGACGGAGGTCGAGGCTGTCCTGGCCGGCCTGGCCTCACGTCCGGATTGACAACGCAAACCCGCGCCACGTATAAGAGTTTTGGTATGCCGGTGGATGATCCGACGATTGCCAGCGCCATCCGCCGGCAGGAGGAGCGGCTGCAGCGCGAGCCCAGCTCGCTCGCCTTCGCCCAGCTGGCCGACCTGTACCGGAAGGCGGGACTGCTCCGCGAGGCGGTCGGCCTGTGCCGGGAAGGTCTCACCCGGTATCCCCAGTACACGACGGCTCGCGTGATCCTCGTCAAGGCGCTGATCCAGCACGGGGACCTGGACGATGCGCTCGGGGAGCTGCGCACCATCCTGGAGTCGAGCCCTGGACATGCCGAGGCCAGGCGTCTGGCCGCAGAGGTCGAGCGGCGCCTGGGGCGGCTGCAGGCGGCCGTCGAGCATCTCACCGAGGCCGTCCGGCTGGACCCAGCCGACCGCGAGTCCCGGGCGCTCCTGACGCTCCTGGCGGGGCCTCCGCCAGGCGAGCCGACCGGCCTGGCCCGGGTCCTGAGCGACGACGTGTTCATGACGACCGCCTTCGGCACCGTCTGTCTCGAGCAGGGGCTGGCCGAGGAGGCGGCCCAGGTCTTCGGCCGGATTCTCCGCACCAACCCCGACAACCGCGACGCGCGGGCCGGCCTGGAGGCGGCCTTGCGCGCGCGCTCGAGACGGAGGGGTTAGCCTCCATGCAGGTGTCCACCGCCGAGTTCCGCAAGGGCCTCCGCATCGTCTTCGACGGCGAGCCCTACACCATCGTGGACTTCCAGCACGTCAAGCCCGGCAAGGGCGGAGCCTTCGTCCGCACCAGGCTGAAGCACCTGCGCGAGGGCCGGGTCATCGACAACACGTTCCGGTCGGGTGAGAAGGTGGAGCTGGTCGACTTCGAGGAGAAGCGGATGCAGTTCCTGTACCGGGACGATCGGTACCACTTCATGGACATGGAGACGTACGAGCAGGTCTCGCTGTCGCCCGACGAGGTGGGCGATGCAGCCCGGTACCTGAAGGAGAACACCGAGGTGGAGGTGCTCTACATCGACGGCGCGCCGGCGACGATCGAGCTCCCGAACTTCGTCGAGCTGACCATCACCCGCACGGAACCGGGCGTCAGGGGCGACACCGCCCAGGGCGGCAGCAAGCCGGCCACGCTGGAGACCGGGGCGGTCATCCAGGTGCCGCTCTTCCTCAACGAGGGCGACGTCGTGAAGGTGGACACGCGGACGGGCGAGTACCTCGGTCGCGTGGCGGCGGCGGGCTAGCCGTGGCCGCCGGGGGCCGTCCGGA
Organism: Candidatus Rokuibacteriota bacterium; assembly: GCA_037446305.1. Taxonomy (GTDB): domain Bacteria; phylum Methylomirabilota; class Methylomirabilia; order Rokubacteriales; family CSP1-6; genus JBBIIW01. The sequence goes on along the minus strand of JBBIIW010000039.1, from coordinate 171 downwards.
CCACCGCGCAGTGACGGAGCTGGCCCGTCAGCTCGGCGCCCTCCTGAAGGAGCTGGATTTGGCCGAGATCGAGGCCAGCGTCGGCGAGGTGCGGGTCCGCCTGCAGCGGTCCACCCCGGCACCGGTGGCGACCGCCGTGCCCGCGCTCGTCCCGGCGCCGCTGCCGGCCGC
>JBBIIW010000038.1:0-13392 GCA_037446305.1 Candidatus Rokuibacteriota bacterium | reverse complement strand
ACCGCCGACTCGTACGCGGCCTGGGCGGTGTCGCGCTCGCTGCGGGCGATCAGCTCCCGGCGGAACAGCTCGTCCTTGCGGTCGCGGTCTCGCCCCGCGTCGGCGACCGCCACGCGGGCCCTGGCGGTCTGGGCCCGGGCCTCGGCGTGGGCGGCCCGCGCCTGCTCGACGTCGGCGCGCGCCCGCTCCAGCTGGGCCTGCTGGGTGAGGACGGCGGCCCGCGCCGCTTCCAGCTCGGCCTGGGCCTGCTGCACCCGGGCCTCGAAGCTGGCCGGGTCGATGCGGGCGATGATCTGTCCGCGGCGGACCACGGAGTTGAAGTCCACCAGGAGCTCCTTGATCTGCCCGGAGACCTGACTGCCGACCTGCACGGTGACGACCGCGTTCAGGTTGCCGGTGGCCGACACGGCGGAGGCCAGGGGTCCGCGCTCGACCCTGGCCAGCCGGTAGGTCTGGGCCTGGCCGCGTCCCTGGACGTGCAGGTAGCCCCAGACGGCCGCCGCGGCCAGGAGCAGGAGCCCGAGCCACCGCAAACGCCTCATCGAACCTTCGACGGCCAGGACGCGCCGTTTGTTTATCGTGACGTCCGGCTCACCGCCGGCCCACCGCCCGGGCCAGCCGGAACAGCGCGATGCGATAGTCCGTCAGGGCCAGGGCCTCCTGGTTCTGGGCCTGGGTCAGGGCCAGCTGGGCGTCGGTCAGCTCCAGGATCGTTCCCACGCCGGCGTCGAAGCGGCCCTGGGCCAGCCGGAAGTTCTCCTGGGCGGAGGCCACCGCCACCTGGGCCGCCTGGATCCGCTCGTCGGTCTCCGCCACGGTGTCCACGGCCTGCACGACCTCTCGCTCGACGTCCAGCTCGGTGGCCCGCACCCGGGCCTGGGCCGCCTGCGTCGCGGCCTGGGTCTCGCGCCACCGGGCCAGCCGGCCGCCGCCGTCGAACAGCGACCAGGTCAGCGCGATGTTGATCTCCCAGACCTCGCTGAAGTCCGACCGGGTGCCCCCGTAGAAGCCGCCCGCGGTGACGTCGGGGAAGAAGTTCCGGAACGCCTGCCGCTCCTGGGCGGCGGCCGCCTCCACCCGCAGGCGGGCCTGCCGCAGCTCGGGCCGCCGGGCGAGCGCTTCGGCCCGCAGCTGCGCCCGGTCCACCGGCACCGGCTCGTAGAAGAGGATGTCCTGCACGGTGGTCGGCGTGTCCACGTCGATCCCCATGGCCGTGTTCAGGGCCGTCCGGGCCAGGCGCTCGGCGTTGCGGGCGCGGATGACGTCCACCCGCGCGTTGGCCACGTCCACCTCGGCCCGCGCCACGTCGGAGCGCGGGCGGGTCCCCACCTCGAAGAAGCCGCGCGCGGAGCGCAGGTTGAGCTCCGCCCGCTCCAGGGCCTGCTGGTTGACGGCGATCAGGCGCTGGGCGAAGAGGAGGTTGGCGTACGCCTCCTTCACCGCCAGCGCGATCAGCTGCCGCTGCAGCTCGACGTCCTCCAGCGCGACCTGCTGGAGCTTGCGGGCGGCCTCGGTGGCGGCGAAGGTCTTGCCGAAGTCGAAGAGCAGCTGGGAGAGCGACACCCGGGCCACGCTCGTCTCGTCGAAGTCCCGGCTGACGACGACCGGGACGCCGGTGGCGGTCGAGATGATGCTGCTCCGCGACCGGGCGGCCGTCCAGCTCGCCGTGACCTGCGGCAGCAGCGGGGCCAGCGCCTGGTCCACGCGGTAACGCGCCGCGGCATAATCGAACAGGCGCGCCTGGATCTGCGGCTGCTGCTCGATGGCGATGTCGACCGCCTCCTGCAGCGTCAGCACGCGCCCGGCGACCGGCGGCCGGGGCTGGGTCCCGGCGGTCGTCGGCGCCTGGGCGGGGGCGGGGGGCGCGCCGGGGAGCCACAGCCACAGCAGGACCATCGCGCCGATCCGCGCGCCTCGTCGCATCAACGGCTCCTCGTGAGCGGCTTCGCCGGCAAGGTGCGACCGAGAATACCACGCGCCTGCACGCCGGACCGGGCCCCCCCGGCGGACGGATTGTGGATGTTCTGGGGACGGCTGGTGGACATCATTTTCCTTGACACCCCCGACAGACTGAGTGGTAGAGTCCGCCCACCACAAGATATAGTTGTTTTCGGAACGCCACTGTCGAGCGGGACGGTCACGCATCCGGCCCGCACCCCGGGCGTTGGAAAGGAGGAGTCGCATGTTGCGTGAGACCCGCCCCGCCAGAGTGGGCCAGTGGACCGAGGCTGCCCTGCGCGTCCTCCGCGAGCGCTACCTGACCCGCAAGGACGGGCAGGTGGTGGAGACCCCGGAGGAGATGTGCTGGCGCGTGGCCCAGTCCATCGCGGCGGGCGAGGCGCGGTACGGCCGGAGTCCGGCGGCGGTCCGGGAGATCGCCGAGGCCTTCTACGACGTGATGGTGGGCGGCTACTTCCTGCCGAACTCGCCCACCCTCATGAACGCCGGCAAGGGCAACGGGCTGCAGTACTCGGCCTGCTACGTGCTGCCGGTCGGGGACTCCATGGAGGAGATCTTCGACTCGGTGAAGGCGGCGGCGATCATCCACAAGAGCGGGGGCGGCACCGGGTTCGCCTTCTCCCGTCTCCGGCCCAAGGACGATCTCGTCGCCTCCACCGGAGGACGGGCCTCGGGACCGGTGTCGTTCCTGCGCGTGTTCAACAGCGCCACCGAAGCCGTGAAGCAGGGCGGGACCCGTCGCGGCGCCAACATGGGGATCCTGCGGGTGGACCACCCCGACATCCTCGAGTTCATCGAGTGCAAGCTCGACGGCGGGATCACCAACTTCAACATCTCGGTGGCCGCCACCGACGCCTTCATGGAGGCGCTGGAGAAGGGCGAGGACTACGACCTGATCAACCCGCACACCGGGCAGGTGACGAGTCGCCTGTCGGCCCGCGAGGTCTTCAGCCGCATCGTGGCCGCCGCCTGGCGCACGGGTGACCCGGGCATGGTCTTCATCGACCGCATCAACGCCAGCCCGGCCAACCCCACGCCGGAGATCGGCCAGATCGAGGCCACGAACCCGTGCGGCGAGCAGCCGCTCTTGCCCAACGAGGCCTGCAACCTGGGCTCCCTCAACGTCGCCCGGTTCTTCCGCCGGGGCGAGCACGGCGAGGGGATCATCGACTGGGACGAGATGGAGCGGGTGGTGCGGCTGGCCGTCCGCTTCCTGGACGACGTCATCGAGATGAACCCGTACCCGCTGCCCGAGATCGACGCCACGGTGAAGGCCAACCGCCGCATCGGGCTGGGCATCATGGGATGGGCGGACCTGCTGTTCCTGCTCGGCATCCCCTACGACAGCGTGGAGGCCACCGAGCTGGGCGGCCGGCTGATGGCCTTCGTGAAGGAGAAGGCCCACGACCAGTCGGCGCGGCTGGCCGAGGAGCGCGGCCCCTTCCCGAACTGGTCGCGGTCCATCTACAAGCACGGGCGCCCCATGCGCAACTCGACCGTGACCACCATCGCGCCCACCGGGACCATCTCGATGATCGCCGGTTGCTCCTCCGGGATCGAGCCGATCTTCGCCCTGGCCTTCGAGCACCGGGTCAAGCAGCCCGACGGCACCGAGCGCGTGCTGCCCTTCGTCAACGAGACCTTCGAGCGGATCGCCCGCGAGCAGGGATGGTACTCGGACGCCCTGATGCGGGAGATCGCCCGGCGGGGCACGCTGCACGGCATCCCCGGCGTGCCCGAGGAGGCGCTCCGCGTCTTCAGGACGTCGCACGAGATCACGTACGACTGGCACGTGCGGCACCAGGCGGCCTTCCAGCGCCACACCGACAACGGCGTGTCGAAGACCATCAACCTGCCCAACAGCGCCACCCAGGAGGACGTGGCCAGCGCCTACCGGCTGGCCTGGGAGCTCGGCTGCCTGGGCATCACTGTGTTCCGCGACGGCTGCAAGGGCGAGCAGGTGCTCAACGTGGGCGTGGGCGGCAAGAAGGAGCGGGCGGCCGCGGCGCCGGCGGAGCCCCGGGTCGTCAAGCCGCGGCCCCACAGCCTGACCGGCACCACCTACCGCACCGAGACCCCCATCGGGACCGCCTACATCACGGTGAACGAGACCGCCGAGCGCGAGGCCTTCGAGGTCTTCGTCCAGGTCGGCAAGGGGGGCTCGGACACCATGGCAGTGGCCGAGGCGCTGGGCCGGCTGATCTCGCTCGTGCTGAGGCTGCCGTCGCCCCTGTCGGCCGAGCGCCGGCTGGAAGAGATCATCAGCCAGCTCCGCCACATCGGCGGCGGGCAGCCCACCGGCTTCGGCTCGCGCAAGATCCTGTCCCTGCCGGATGCCATCGCCCGCACGCTGGCCGAGCACATCGGTCAGATCAAGACGCCGCCCGGCGAGGCCCCGGGAGCCGAGAGCAACGGGCGGACGCGGGTGGGCGACCTGTGCAAGGAGTGCGGTCAGGCCACGTTCGTGTACGAGGAAGGCTGCAAGAAGTGCCTCTCCTGCGGCTTCAACGAGTGCTGAGGGCAGGGGCGGGGGCCGCGGCGGCTCCCGCCCGGCCCCGGCCGGCACGCTAGAATGATCGCGCCATGGCCTTCTCGGGGGGCTCCTACGAGGACGTCGCGCGCTGGCTCTGGAACTTCCTCACCTCTCACGCCAAGCGCGAGCAGGCGCGGATCGAGGTGGAGCTGGACGCCGGGGGGGAGCGGCAGGGACGCTCGTACGGAGCGTGCCTGCGGTGGGGCGAGCGGCGCTCGGCCCCGCTCGAGTTCGACTACAAGGACGTGGCCGAGCACCGCGGCAGCCTCGCCTGGTGCCAGGCGCTGGCCGCCCGCGTCCGGGCCGAGGCGCGGGCGCTGACGAAGGCCGGCGGCCTCGGCCAGGCCGGCGCGAGGTAGCCGCCCGCCATCGCTCCCCCGCCGGCGGCGACCGCTCGAGTCCCGCGCTGGATCAGCCCCGGCGATCTCAACGGGTTTCTCGGGCTCGCCCTGGACAACGTCACCCAGCTCGTCATCCTGGCCACCGTCCTGGTCGGCGCCTTCGAGTTCCCCCCCGAGCTGGTCCTGTACCGCATGGTGCCCGGCACCGCGCTCGGTGTGCTCGTGGGCGACCTGGCCTACACCTGGCTGGCGGTGCGCCTGATGCGGCGCCAGGGGCGCGACGACGTGACCGCCATGCCGTTCGGGATCGACACCCCGACGCTCTTCGCGATGGTCTTCGGCGTCCTGGGCCCGGTGAAGCTCGCCACCGGCAGCGCCGAGACGGCCTGGCGGGTGGCGATGGGGGTGACGGTCGCCATCGGCGTGGCCAAGACGCTCCTGGCGCTCCCGGGCGACCTGGTCAGGCGGGCGGTGCCGCGAGCGGCCCTGCTCGGCTCGATCGCCGGGGTGGCCATCCTGCTGATCGCCTTCCTGCCCACGCTCAAGATCATGCGCGACCCGCTGGTCGGGCTGTCGGCGGCCACGGTGCTGCTGCTGGCGCTGGCCGGCGGCGTCCGGATGCCCTGGGGCCTGCCCGGCGCCTTCGTGGCGGTGCTGGCGGGCGCGGCCGTCTTCTGGGGACGGAGCCTGATCCTCGGCGCCGGGCCCGGCCATGCGCCGTGGGCGGCCGAGCTGCGGCTGGCGGTGCCCTGGCCGACGCTGGCCTGGCTCGAGGTCTGGCCGGAGGTCCTCGCGTACCTGTCGGTGGCCCTGCCCTTCGCGCTGGTCACCACCATCGGCGGCATCGACAACACGGAGTCCGCGGCCGCCGCGGGCGACGAGTACCGCACCCGGGACGTCCTCATGACGGAGGCGCTGGCCACCGTGGCCGCCGGTGTCTGCGGCGGGGTGGTGCAGAACACGCCGTACATCGGCCACCCCGCCTACAAGGCGATGGGCGCTCGCGCCGGCTACACGCTGGCCACCGGGTGCGTCATCGGGCTGGGCGCGGCTCTCGGCGTCCTCTCGCCGCTGGTCGCGGCGCTCCCGGAGGCCGCTGTGGCACCCATCCTGCTCTTCATCGGACTGGAGATCACGGCCCAGGCCTTCCTGGCGTCGCCCGCCCGTCACGGCGCCGCGGTGGCGCTCACCTTCGTGCCCGTCGCCGCCGCCGTCGTGCTGATCCAGGGCGGCCGCCTCCTGTCGGCGCTGGGCCGGGGTGCTGCGGACCTCGCCGGCGAGGCCGCCGCGGCCTGGCAGGGGGTCCTGGTCCTGGGCAACGGGTTCATCCTCACCGCCGTCGTGTGGGGCTGGGTCCTGGTCGCGATCATCGAGGGACGCCTGCGGGTCGCCGCGGCGCTCCTGGCCGCCGCCAGCCTCGCCACCCTGACCGGCGTCATGCATTCGCCCCGGCCGGACGGCGGCCTCTTCCCGCCCTGGATGCCGCCGGCCCCGATCACGAGCCAGCTGGCGGGGGCGTACGGCGTCGCCGCGGCCATCTGCGGGCTGGCGGCGGCGCGCCGGCGTGGTTAAGATCGGCAGCGGAGGTATGCCATGAACATCGCCAGCGTGCTCGCCAGCAAGGGGCCGACCGTCGTCACCATCGGGCCGGAGCAGTCCGTGCGCGAGGCCCTGGCCCTCCTGGCCGCCCACAACATCGGCGCCCTCGTGGTCACCGACGACGGCCGGCGGCCGCTGGGCATGCTCTCGGAGCGGGACATCGTGCGGCACCTGGCGCAGGATGCCGGCGTGCTGGACGGCGCCGTGCGCGACATCATGACCCGCGAGGTCGTCGTCGGCTCGCCCCAGGACGACCTGGGCAGCGTCGCCCAGACCATGACGGAGCGGCGCATCCGCCACCTGCCCGTGATGGACCGGGGCCGGCTCGTGGGGATCGTGTCCATCGGTGACGTCGTCAAGGCCCAGCGCGACCAGTTCCTCGGGGAGCGGGACACCCTGCAGACCCAGCTGCTGGAGCGGAGCGCGTGAGCCCGCTCCGGGTGGCCGTCGTCGGGGCCGGACCCGCGGGCTTCTACGCCGCCGACGCCCTGCTGCGCCAGGACCAGGTGGAGGTCGAGGTGGACATGTTCGATCGGCTGCCCGCCCCGTACGGGCTGGTCCGCTACGGCGTGGCGCCCGACCACCAGAAGATCAAGGCGGTGACGGCCGCCTTCGACAAGGTCGCCGCCCACCCCCGCTTCCGGTTCTTCGGCGGGGTCGAGCTGGGGCGACACCTCACGGTGGACGACCTCCGCCGCCACTACCACCAGATCGTCTATGCGACCGGAGCCCAGACCGATCGCCGCCTGGGAATCCCGGGCGAGGACCTGGCGGGCAGCCACCCGGCCACCGAGTTCGTGGCCTGGTACAACGGCCACCCCGACTTCCGCGACTGCGTCTTCGGCCTCTCGGCGGAGCGGGTGGCGGTGATCGGCGTCGGCAACGTGGCCGTGGACGTCGTCCGCATCCTCTGCCGGACGCCCGAGGAGCTGGAGAAGACCGATATCGCCGACCACGCGCTGGAGGCGCTTCGCCGGAGCCGGGTCCGGGAGGTGTACCTGATCGGCCGGCGCGGCCCGGCCCAGGCGGCCTTCACCAACCCGGAGCTGAAGGAGCTGGGCGAGCTGGCCGGCGCCGACGTGGTGGTGGCTCCCGACGAGGTGACGCCGGACCCGGTGACCCGGGTGGCGCTCGAGAAGATGCAGGACCGGGCCACCGCCAAGAAGCTCGAGATCCTGCACGACCTCGCGCGGCGAGCGGCGGCCGGCAAGCCCCGCCGCCTCGTCCTGCGCTTCCTGCTGTCACCGGTCGAGATCCTGGACGACGGCCGGGGTCGCGTCGGCGGGCTGCGGCTCGTCCGCAACGAGCTGTACGCCACCGAGAGCGGATCCATCCAGGCCCGGCCGACCGGCCGGATGGAGGTGCTGCGCGTGCAGCTCCTCTTCCGCTCCGTCGGCTACCGGGGCGTGCCGCTGCCCGGCGTGCCCTTCCACGACGCCTGGGGCGTCATCCTGAACGAGCAGGGGCGGGTGCTCGACCCGGCCACCCGGCGGCCGCGGGTGGGGGAGTACGCGGCCGGGTGGATCAAGCGCGGACCGACGGGCGTGATCGGGACCAACAAGCCGGACGCCGCCGAGACCGTCGCCCACATGCTCGAGGACGCGCTCGCCGGCCGGACGCTGACGCCGGCCGAGCCGGAGCGGACGGCCGTCGAGCGGCTGGTCTGCGCGCGCCAGCCGCATCGCGTGTCCTACGAGGACTGGCTGGCGCTCGACCGGCTGGAGGTGGAGCGCGGGCAGGCCGTCGGCCGTCCCCGGGTGAAGCTGTGCCGGATGGAGGACGTCCTGCAGGCCCTCGGGCGCGGGGCCCGGCGCGAATAGCACCTTGACCCCCGGCGTCTGACAGGGTAAATGCGTTCGTGAACGTGAGCACGATCTCCAAGGAGGCCGCATGAGGACCGTCGGGGAGTGTCTGGTCGCGCTGGCTGTGGCCCTGGCCGTGACCGCCGGGGGCGCCGTGTCCGTGTGGGCCCAGGGTGAGTGGAACGCGCCTGCCGACGCCAAGGCCCTGAAGAATCCCGTCAAGGGCGTCGGCAACGCGAAGAAGAATGTCGAGATCAACTGCGCCTCGTGCCACGGCGCCAGCGGCAAGGGCGACGGCCCGGCCGCCGCGGCCCTGCCCCCGCCGAAGCCCGCGGACTGGACCTCGGCCCGGGTGCAGAAGCAGACGGACGGTGAGCTGTTCTGGAAGATCAGCAACGGCCGGGGCGCCATGCCGCCCTGGAAGCACCTGCCCGAGAAGGACCGCTGGGAGATCGTCAACTACATCCGCACGCTGGGCAAGAAGTAGCCGGGGCGCCGTGGCCCCCGAGCACGCCCCCGGGCGAGCGCGCTCCCGCTCGTCCCGCGGGGCGTCGTTGTCTCCGCGCGCCGCGTCCGCGATGACCGACACCCTCCGCGTGGCGACGATCGATCTGGGCTCCAACACCGTCCGGCTCCTGGTCGTCGAGATGACGCCCGGGACCGGAGCCTGGCTGACCGTGGAAGAGGACCAGCGCATCACCCGGCTCGGCGAGGGGCTGGCCGCCTCCGGGCGCCTGGGCCCGGCGCCCATGGAACGGACGGCCGCGGCGGTGGCCGACTTCGTGGCCCGCGCCCGGGCTGCCGGCGCCGGGGTGGTGCGGATCGTGGCGACGAGCGCCGTGCGGGAGGCGGCCAACGGTGGCGAGTTCACGGCACGCCTCGAGGGCCGCACGGGCGTGCCGGTCGAGGTGGTGACGGGCGAGGACGAGGCCCGGCTCACCGTGCGGGGCATCCGCGCGGGGCTCCAGCGGCCTCCCGAGCCGCTGCTGGCGTTCGACATCGGGGGCGGCAGCACCGAGTTCATCCTGGCGCGCCGGGGGGTGGTCGAGCACGTGGTGAGCCTGCGCCTGGGCGTGGTTCCGCTGGCCGAGCGCTACGCGTTCCCGGACCAGGTGGACCCCGACCGCTACCGGGCGCTGGAAGAGGAGATCCGGGCCGGCCTGGCGCGCGGGCTTCCGCCCGCCATCCGGCGCGCGGGCGCCGCCGAGCTGGTCGGGACGGCCGGCACCGTGACCAGCCTGGCAGCGCTCCACCTGGGGCTCACGGTGTACGATGCGACGCGCGTGCAGGGGTGCCGGATGGACCGGGCGGCGGTCGAGCGCCTCCGCGACCGCCTCAACCGCCTGAGCCTCGCCCGCCGGGCGGCGCTGCCCTGCCTGGAGCCCGGGCGGGCGGATCTGATCGTGCCCGGCGTCGCCATCGTGCTGGCCAGCCTGGAGGCGACGGGCACGGCGACGCTCAGGGTCAGCGACTGGGGACTCCGGGAGGGTATAGTGGCGGAGACCGCCGAGCGGCTGGCCCGAGGGGACCCGCTGACATGAACCTGCTGCGCAGCGTGCTGCTGGCGCTCTCGACCCGGCCCCGCATCGGGGCCTGGATGGACCGGGCGGCGGTGACCCGGCCCCTGGTCCGGCGGTTCGTGGCCGGCACCGGCCCCGACGACGCGCTGGCCGTGGTCGAGCGGCTGAACGGCGCCGGGCTCATGGGCGCGGTGACCTACCTCGGCGAGAACGTGCGCACTCCGGCCGAGGCCGAGCACGCCGCCCGGATGTACCTGCACCTGCTGGACGAGATCAAGCGGCGGAACCTCACCGCGCTGCCGTCGCTCAAGCTCACCCACCTGGGCCTCGACCTGGGCGAGGAGGTCTGCCTGCGCCACCTCGAGAGCATCCTCGAGCGCGGCCGCGCGACCGGCACCCGGATCTGGGTGGACATGGAGTCGTCGGCCTACACCCAGCGGACGCTCGATCTCTATGCGCGGCTGCGGCCGGCCAACCCGCACCTGGCCTGCGTCGTCCAGGCCTACCTCCGCCGCACGCCGGCCGACGTGGAGCGGCTGATCGATCTGGGCGCGACCATCCGGCTCTGCAAGGGGGCCTACCGCGAGCCGGCCCAGATCGCGTATCCCGACAAGCGCGACGTGGACGCGGCCTACGCCCGGCTGATCGACCGCCTCCTGGCCCCCGACGCCCTGGCCCGCGGGGTCTATACCGGCTTCGCCACCCACGACGAGCGGCTCATCGGCCGCGTCCGGGAGCGGGCGGCGGAGCGGCGGCTGGCCGCCGGCCGCTTCGAGATCCAGATGCTCTACGGCATCCGCCCCGAGCTGCACGGCGCCCTGATCGGGCAGGGGCTGCCCGTCCGGGTCCTGGTGCCCTTCGGCGAGGACTGGTACGGCTACTTCATGCGGCGGCTGGCGGAGCGCCCTGCCAACCTGGTCTTCCTGCTGCGGAATCTGATCCGGGGGTGAGGCCGCTGATTTGACAGCCTCCGCCGCCGCATCTATTCTAGGCAACCAGGCGACGATGAACGACATTGCCGTGCTGGTGCTCAATTACAGCTTTGAGCCGCTCCATTTCACCAACGCACGTCGCGCCGTCACGCTCCTGCTGGCGGGCAAGGCCGAGGCCGTGGAGGGCTCGCCGCGGGTGATCCGCTCGCCCTCCCGGGCCTTCCCGCTCCCGGCGGTGATCCGGCTGGCCGTCTACATACGCAAGCCGTTCCTCGACAGGGTGGCCTTCAACAAGAAGAACATCCTGCGACGGGACGGCTACACCTGCCAGTACTGCAGCCGCCGGGGCGAGCGCCTGACGGTGGACCACGTCATCCCCCGGTCCCGCGGCGGCGAGACCACGTGGACCAACGTGGTGGCCGCCTGTCTCCGCTGCAACCTGAAGAAGGGCAACCGCCTGCCGGCCGAGGCGGACATGCGCCTGCTCCGGGAGCCGGTGCACCCGAAGTTCGTGTTCTCGACGCACCTGCTCAAGCACCCCCACGCCCACTCGCTGCTCGACTCCTGGCGGAAGTACCTGCTGCCGGACGCGGTCCCCGCCTCGCTCTAGCGGCAGCGGGGCCCGCCGGAACGTCCGTGACCTTCCAGCTGCGGTCGGAGTTTCCGCCCCGCGGGGATCAGCCCCAGGCCATCGCCCGGCTGACCGATCTGATCCGGGGCGGCCGCCGTCACGTGGTCCTGCGTGGGGTCACCGGCTCGGGCAAGACGTACACGATGGCCAACGTCATCGCCAACCTCGGCCGCCCGACGCTGGTGCTCTCGCCGAACAAGACGCTGGCCGCCCAGCTCTTCGGCGAGTTCAAGGCCTTCTTCCCCGACAACGCCGTGGAGTACTTCGTCTCCTACTACGACTACTACCAGCCCGAGGCCTACATCCCGCAGTCGGACACCTACATCGAGAAGGACGCCCTCATCAACGACGAGATCGACCGGATGCGGCACTCGGCCACCCGGTCGCTGATGGAGCGGCGGGACGTGGTGGTGGTGGCCTCCGTGTCCTGCATCTACGGCATCGGGGCGCCCGAGACCTACCAGGAGATGCACCTGGCCCTGCGGGAGGGCGACCGGATCGACCGCGACGAGATCATCCGGCGCCTCATCGCCGTGCAGTACGAGCGCAACGACTACGACTTCCACCGGGGCACCTTCCGGGTGCGGGGCGACATCGTGGAGGTCTTTCCGGCCAACGAGGAGTCGCTGGCTCTGCGGATCGAGCTGTTCGGCGACGAGGTGGAGGCCCTCCACCGGATCGATCCCCTCCGGGGCCAGGTGGTGGAGCGGCTGGACGCCGTGCGCATCTACCCGGCCAGCCACTACGTCACCCCGGCCGCCCAGCTGGAGCGGGCGCTGGAGACCATCCGCGAGGAGCTCGGCGAGCGGCTGGCCTTCCTGCGCTCGCGCAACCGGCTGCTGGAGGCCCAGCGCCTGGAGCAGCGGACGCTGTTCGACATGGAGATGTTGCGCGAGCTGGGCTACTGCCACGGCATCGAGAACTACTCGCGTCACCTGAGCGGCCGCCGGGCGGGGGAGCCGCCGCCGGTCCTCATCGAGTACCTGCCGCGCGACGCCCTGGTCATCATCGACGAGAGCCACGTGGCCGTGCCCCAGCTGCGCGGCATGTACTACGGCGACCGCTCGCGCAAGGAGGCGCTGGTCGAGTACGGATTCCGGCTGCCCTCGGCGTTCGACAACCGGCCCCTGACCTTCGAGGAGTTCAGCCGCCTGGTGGGCCAGACCGTCTACGTGTCGGCCACGCCGGGGTCCTCGGAGCTGGCGATGGCCGGCGACGCCGTGGTGGAGCAGGTGATCCGCCCGACCGGGCTCATGGACCCGCGCATCACGGTGCGGCCGGCCGCCGAGCAGGTGGACGACCTGCTCCACGAGATCCGGAGCCGGGCCGAGCGCGACGAGCGGGTGCTGGTGACGACGCTGACCAAGCGCATGGCCGAGGACCTCACCGAGTACTACCAGCAGGCGGGCCTGCGCGTCCGGTATCTCCACTCGGACATCGACACCCTGGACCGGGTGGCCGTCATCCGCGACCTCCGCCTGGGCAAGTTCGACGCCCTCATCGGCATCAACCTGCTGCGGGAGGGCCTGGACATCCCCGAGGTCTCGCTGGTGGCGATCCTGGACGCCGACAAGGAAGGGTACCTGCGCTCCGAGACCTCGCTGATCCAGACGGCGGGGCGGGCGGCCCGCAACGTCAACGGTGAGGTGATCATGTACGCCGACCAGGTCACCGAGTCCATGGCCGCCGCCATCCGGGAGACCGAGCGGCGGCGGACGCTGCAGGCCGCGTACAACGCCGAGCACGGGATCACGCCGGAGAGCATCCGCTCCTCGATCCGGGAGCTGCTGCAGACGGTGTACGAGCGCGACTACTACACGGTCGAGGTCGAGGCGCCGGCCGAGGAGCGGTTCGCGTCGCCCGCCCAGCTGGCCGAGCGCATCACCGAGCTGGAGGCGCGCATGAAGGAGGCGGCCCGGCGGCTGGACTTCGAGCAGGCGGCCGAGCTGCGCGACCGCGTCCGCGCGCTGCGGAAGCTGCAGACTGTTTGATCGGGGGGCTCCGGGCGCCCCCCGAACCCCCCAGCGCGGCCGCCCCGGCCCAGCCGTGGCGCCCGCGAGTGCCGCCAGCACCCG
>JBBIIW010000037.1:0-13514 GCA_037446305.1 Candidatus Rokuibacteriota bacterium | reverse complement strand
CAGGGCGGCGGCGTCGGCCTCGCCGGCCCGGTCGGCCGCCGCCCGCACCAGGGCCGCCCCCTCCAGCAGCTCGCTGGCCACGTCCTGGCCGGCCTCCACGCGCTTGTCCAGATCGGCCAGCCAGGAGCGGAACGGGTCGGGCAGCGCCTCGATGGTGAAGACCCAGCGGTCGTTGACGTCCGCGGTGAAGGCCCCGGTCCACCGGTCGTTGTCGAAGAGCTGCATGGGCGTCTCCCGCCAGGCCGCCTCCCGGGCCCGGCGGTACTTGAGGAAGGCCACCACCACGTCGTGGCCCTCCTTGAAGATGTCGGCCCACACGTCCACCACCGCGCCCACCTCGCGCTTGACGGCGTACCGGCCGCCGTCCACGGTGGGCCACACGTTCTCGATGACGACCGTGCGCTTGAGGTCGTTGCCCACTAGCGCCACCTCTCCACCAGATAGGGTTTCTGCCGCTCGAAGGCCACCGCCACCGCCTCCAGGTGGGCCTCCGTCGCCGCCGCGTCGCGCGTCAGAGTGGCGTTGACGAAGGCCGCGGTGCGACCCAGGTACAGGGGCACCAGCGAGCGCAGCAGGTGGTCGCGGTGGACGACCGCGTACCGGTAGCCGAGGGCGAAGTCGTACACGACGCGGGCCCACAGGTCGTCGGGGAAGGCGAAGCGGGCCGGCTCGCCCACGTCCAGCCCGAAGACCTCCTGCACCGTCTCGGGAGCCAGCACCAGCTCCCAGATCGAGATCAGGTCGCGCAGGCCCAGGCGGAAGGCGCCGACCATGCGCTCGACGTCCACCGCCACCGGCTCGGCGCCCGGCACGGCCGGCTCGCCCACCGCCGGCACGGGCTCGCTGCCCCGCACCTGCCGCCACAGCTCGTGGTGCCGGTCCATCAGGCTGAAGACCCCGCCCAGCGTCTGGACCACCATGGCCGGCAGGTCCGCCGTCCGGGTGCGGGACTCCACGCGCCGGCGGCCGAGCCAGGCCTCCCAGACCGCGAAGCCGTCGGCGATGGCGGTGCCCACCACCCACAGGTCGGGAAGCTCGCGGCCGCCCCAGTTCCACTTCGGGTGCACCAGCAGGTACTCCACCAGCCGCCCGGACAGCGCGGCGGCGCCGCCCAGCGGCTGGTGCAGGCGCCGGCCGTACAGGGCCCGCACCAGGGGCGCCAGGATCAGATTGGTGATGGTGCCGTCGTAGCGGTGGCGGGCATAGGCGGGCATGACCAGGTCGGCCTTGTCCTCGAGGACGGGCCCCAGGAGCCGGCCGATCCACTCCTCGGTGATCGAGGTCACGTCGGCCTCCAGCAGGAGGGTGGCGCGGGCCCCCAGCCGGCTGGCCACGGTCAGCCCCGTGTGCAGGGCCGCGCCCCGTCCCGGCACGCCGTGGAAGGGCACGTTGGCGCGCTCGCTCAGCGGGGCGGGATAGGTGGCCAGCACCACCGGCAGGCCGGCCCCGGCCAGGAGCGCCGGGGTGCCGTCGCCGGAGCCGGCGTCCATGTTGGCCAGCGCCGCCCGCAGGCCCGGGCCGTGCTTCTCCAGCCCGGCCCGCGCCACCTGGGCCACGGTGACCGCGGTGGCGGCGTTGTTGTAGGTGGGCAGCAGCACGACGACGTCCCGCGGACGGAGGGCGGCCAGCTGAGCGTCGAGGGACTCGCCGCCGGCGGCGGCCGGAGCGACCGCGTCGGTCATCCGATCAGGTGGATGAGCAGCGCCAGCGCGTCGGTCAGGTGGCGCGTGACGAGGAAGCTGCGGCGGACGTGCTCGCGCCCGGCCGCCCCCATCCGCGCGATCAGCTCGGGGTTGTTGAGCAGGTGCCGGATGCGGAAGGCCGCGCCTTCCACGGACTGCACGGTGTAGCCGGTGACGTCGTTGATGACCTGCTGGGTCAGCCCGCCCGCCACGCCGGCGATGACCGGCTTGCCCTTCCACATGGCCTCGGCCGGGCCCAGGCCGAAGGCCTCCCGGACGGACTTCTGGAGCACGATGGTGGCCGCCCGCTGCAGGGCGTTGATCTGCAGCTGAGCCTCGGGCGGCAGCTCCAGCACCAGGATGTCCGGGTCGTGATGGGCCGCCTCCCGCAGATCGGCCAGCACCTCCAGGCTCTCGCGGTCGTCGCCGGCGGTGCCGGCCAGCACCACCCGGATGTCGTAGTGCTTCTTGACCAGGCGGTAGGCGTTGACCACGCCGAGCGGGTCGTGGGCGCGGTTGAAGGCGCCGATCTGGACCAGCAGCGGCTTGTCCTGGGCCACCCGCAGCGAGCCCAGGATGGTGGCCACCTCCCGCGGGCTCAGCTCGCGGTTCTTCTCCGAGAGCGGGTCGATGGCGGGATGGATCACGTAGAGGGGAATGCCCAGCCGCCGGGCGAAGGCCGGCAGCGAGAACACCGCCGCGTCGTACTGGCCGGCGAACTGGCGGAAGTAGGCCCACAGCCGGCGCTGCGGTCGGGAGGCGTCGAAGTGACACCGCCACACCCAGCGGCCCTCCACGCGGTGGGCCACCAGCGGCGCCGGCTGCACGTCGTGGCAGATCACCACGTCGGCGGCCAGATCGAGCTTCTTGGCGTTGATGCGGGTCATCTCCACGAAGTGGGCCAGCGCCTCGTCGGTCACCACGCGCTCGGCCCCCTCCAGCGCCGCCCGCAGCGCGGCGGTGGTGGCGTAGAAGGCGGGGTCGCCGCCCACGATCTCCCACCGCAGGTCGAGGCCGGCCTGGTTCAGGAGCGGCACGCCGGTGGAGAGCAGCTCGACGGCGCCGCCGCCGAAGCGGCCGCCGGTGACGTTGAGCACGCGCCGGCCGCGCACGCGCTCGGCCAGGCGCAGGATGATGTCCACGGCTCCGGGCGGCGCCACCTGCCGGTAGTCCTCCAGCCGGATCACGACCCGCTCACGCCGCTCCGCTCTCGAGGACCTCGTCCACGAGGCTCAGCACCCGCGCCCGGACGCGCTCCAGGCTGGTCATGAAGGTGTCGATGCGCTCGATGCGGTCGGCCAGCTCCGCCAGGCCCAGGCTGCCGCGCATCCACTCCGCGAAGTCGCCCGAGCGCCGGCCCAGCCGCGCCCGCGCCTCCACCATGTGGAAGTAGATGGCGCTGGCGTCCACGGAGGCCAGGCCGTCGCGGAACTCGGCCAGCGTGGTGGCCCGCGGCCCCAGCTCCACCTGCACGATGTGCGACTGCTGGAAGTGGAAGATGCCCGAGGGCTCGGCCCGCGGCACCGTCGTCAGGTGCCGCAGGTGGTCGTGGACGATCGTGACCAGCTCCTCGCGCAGCTGTTCCAGGTCCGAGAACTCGAACGGATCCACCACCGCCAGCCGCTCGGCCAGGGCCTGGTCGCGCAGCTCCACGGCCGCCCAGCGGGCGAAGTCGTTGCCGTAGGCGGTCGTCACCGGCCGGTGGCGCAGGAAGTAGCCGTGGGTGTGGTAGAAGATCGAGCCCCCCGGCACCTCCTCCAGCCGGTCCAGCAGCTCGCGCTCGTCGAGCGCCTGCCGGTCCAGCGCTTGCCTGAGCTCCACGCAGCCGATGAAGACGAAAGCCGGGGTGGTGGCCATCACGCCTCCCGCACGAACAGCCCTACCGGGAAGTATCCCAGGAGTTGGCCCAGCGGAGCCAGACCGTTCTCCACCGCCAGGCGCTCGCCCGTCAGCGGGTTGACGAACCGTCGGCCCAGCGGGGCGGGCACGGCCACGGCCGTGGTGCCCCAGTACTCGGCGCCCAGCGGCGGCGCCTCCTGACCCCGGCGGGCCAGGAGCCGCGGCACGACCACCAGCGCCGCCTCCGCCCCGGCCACCCGGGCGAAGGCGCACACGTGCTCGGCCAGCTCGCCCTGCGCCTCCAGCGGCCGGTACTCGCCGCGCTGGAAGAGGGCGGCGTGGGTTCGGCGGCAGGCCAGGGCCTGGTGGATCAGGAAGAGCTTCACCCGACCATCCTCCCACGACTTCAGCAGATCGCGGACCAGGCCGAGGCGGTCCTCGCGGCCGTCGATCTCGGCCACCAGCGCGTCGAGCATCCGGCGCCGGAGGGCGAAGTCCACCGGCCGGCGGTTGTCCGGGTCCACGAGGCTGAAGTCCCACAGCTCGGTGCCCTGGTAGAAGTCGGGGACGCCCGGCGCCGTGATCTTGATCAGCACCTGGGCCAGCGAGTTCAGCGCCCCGAACCAGGCGATGCGGCCCTGGAAGGCCGTGAAGTCGGCCAGGAACTCGCCCGACCGCTGCGGGTCCACCAGCGCCTCGACGAACGCCACCAGGGCCTCCTCGTAGCGGGGGTTGGCGTTGATCCAGCTGGAGTGGACCTTGGCCTCCCGCACCGCCTTGAGAAGGTAGTCGCGCAGCCGGTCGGCGCCGATGGGCCAGGCGCCCACCAGCGTCTGGTAGATGAGGTACTCGACGTCGGGGCCGGGCACCGGCCGGCCGTCCACGGCGCTCCGGTGCCGCCGGTTGAGCCGCTGCCAGCGGAAGACGCGCTCGCGCCACTGGGCGGGGATCTCGCTCAGCACGTTGATGCGGGCCCGCACGTCCTCGCTGCGCTTGGTGTCGTGGGTGGTGGTCGCCGACAGCCCGTGGGGATGCTCCCGCTGGCGGGCCGCCATGGCGGCGTGGAACTCGGCCAGCGGCGTGCCGAAGCGGGCGGGGTCCCCCCCGACCTCGTTGAGCGAGACCAGGCGGAGATACCGGTAGAGCGCGGTGTCCTCGTATCCCTTGGCGGTGACCGGGCCCGTCAGCTGCTGGAAGCGCAGGACCCAGTCCAGCCGCTCGCGGCGCTGGGCCTCGTCGGCCCAGGCCGGGAAGCGCAGCAGCAGGATGTCCTGGATCCAGTCGTAGACGCTGACGTCGGTGGCCCGGGCCCGCCGCCGGGCCTGGGCCACGGCCCGGGCGATGTACTCCTGGTCGCGCTCGGTCGGCCGCAGCGACGCCGGGTCGCCGGCGACCGCCAGGCGCTCGCGGTCGGGGACGTCGCCCACGTAGGTGCGGTAGACGGGGAAGCAGGCGATGATCTCGCGCACGGCGCGGCGCAGGCTGCCCAGCGTGAAGTCCCGGCTGGAGCGGTGCTTCTCGGAGATGATGTTCAGGCGGTGCCCGAGCATGGCGATCTCCGAGGCCATGGAGGTCTCCATCATCAGGCGCTTGGACTCGTAGACGATCTCCGAGAACACCGGGGCGGCCCGGATCACCCGCCGGTACGTCTCGTCCACCGCCCGGGCCCGGCTCCGGTCCACGAAGATGCCGTTCAGCAGGTTCAGGAACTCGTAGCCGGTGGTGCCGGCCACCGCCCACGACTCGGGCAGCGGCTCGCCGGCGGCCAGGATCTTCTCGGCCACGATGTAGAAGGCCTGCGGTCCCGGCTGGCGCTCGTGGACGGCGTCGAAGCCTTCCAGGGCGGCCCGGTCGCGCCAGGCCGAGCCGCGGGCGTGGTCGGCGCCGACCAGGCGGCGGGCGACTTCCAGGAAGCAGGCGCGCTGCAGGCGGTGGAAGTACTCGGCCGGGCTGTAGAGGCCGTCGGGGTGATCCACGCGCAGCCCGGTGACGATGCCCTCCCGGACCAGGCGCAGGACCAGGCGATGGGTCTCGGCGAACACCCGGGGATCCTCCATCCGGATGGCCGCCAGCTCGTTGATGTCGAAGAAGCGGCGGTAGTTGATCTCCTCGCCCGCCACCCGCCAGAAGGCCAGCCGGTACACCTGGTCCCGCAGCAGCCCGTCCAGGAGGTCGAAGCTGGCCGGGTCGCCCGGCGTGCCGTTGAAGCGGTGCACGTTGTCCTCGATGAAGTCGCGGATGTCGGCGGAGGCGACCAGCAGCTCCCGGAACTTCTGGGCGGCGATCTCCTTCTCGCGGTGGCGGGCGGCCAGCCGCTCGGGGTCGGTCTCCGTGCGGTGGGGCAGGGTGAGGAAGAGGTCGTGGACCTGCTTGAGCGCCAGCAGCGCCGGGTGCGCGCTGCCCAGCGCCCGCTCCAGCTCGGGCAGGCGGTGGCGGAACAGCTGCACGTAGGTCCGGGGCGCCACCGGCAGGACGGTGTCGTGGTGGCGGATGACGAAGGCGCCGTCCCGCAGCTCCAGGCGGAGCTGCCCGCTGTCGAGCACGGCCCCGTAGTGGTCGCCCAGGATGGGCAGCAGCACCTTGTTGGCCAGCTCGGCCTTGACCGGCTTCCAGTCGATGTCGAAGAACGGCGCGTAGGTGGAGGAGGCGCCGTGCTCCAGCACGTCCGACCACCAGGCGTTGCGGTTGCGGGCGATGCCCATGTGGTTGGGCACGATGTCGATGAGCAGCCCCAGCTCGTGCCGGCGGAGGGCGTCGGCGAACCGGGCGAAGGCCGGCTCGCCGCCCAGGGCGCTCCGGAAGCGGTTGTGATCGGAGACGTCGTAGCCGTGGGCGCCGCCGGAGGCGTTCTCGAAGAAGGGCGAGGTGTAGACGTCGCTGATGCCGAGCGCCCGCAGGTACGGCAGCAGGGCGGCCGCGTCGTCGAAGGTGAGGCTGTCGCCCAGCTGCAGCCGGTAGGTGGCCAGGGGAATCCGGGCCAGGCCCTGGCGGTCCTGGCCCAGCCGCTCCAGGGCCTCGTCCAGCGTCACCGGGCCCCACCGTCCCGCGCGAAGCCCAGCGCGTCGGCCAGCGGCCGCAGCAGGTCCCGGGCCTCGGGCCGCTCCTGCCAGAGCGCGAAGAACTCGTTCTGGGTGCGCCAGAGGCCGAAGGGCGCGCCCAGCCGCTGGAGCCCGGTGATGAACCGGGTGGCCTCGGCCGCCGCCTCGGCGGTCAGCACCAGGCGCAGGGCGGCCAGCCGCTCGCTCACCGCCGCCCGCAGCGCCGGCTTGGCCGCGCGCAGGTCGAGGGCGAGCCCCAGGTCGGCCGCCTCGGCCGCCAGCTCGAAGACCCGCTCGGGGATCTCGCCGCCCACCGCGCGGTGCAGCCCGCGCACGATCTCCTCCTCCAGCACGTGCTTGGCCGTGATGCGGAAGACCTCCGGGATGGGCGCCTCGGCCTGGCGCAGGTAGCGCATCAGCTTGCGGCTCTCCTCCCAGATCCGGTGGTACGTCTGCTCGTGGGGCTCCAGCACGCTGGCGATGACCAGGCCCAGCACGCGCCGGCGCTCCTCCAGGAACAGGTGCTGGAGCCCGAACAGGTCGCGCGGGAAGTACTCGTCGAGGCCCCGGACCATGTCGGCCATGCTGTGCTGGCTGTACCGGGCCAGCAGATCGGCCTTCATGGTGTCGTAGGCGGCCTGGTCCTCCCAGGCCCGGATGCCGCAGGAGAAGTCGTGCCCCCCGAAGTGCAGCAGCGTGTACATGGCCTCCCGCACATCGCCGGTCATCTCGGCCACCACGCGCACGTGGGCCACCCGCATGGCGGTGCCGTGGTAGGCGTCGCGCGCCTCGTCCAGGCGCTGGACCCGCCAGGCGTACACGCGGGCGTCGTCCGGGTGGTCGTCGAACAGCCCGGTGATGGCGTAGTGGGCGATGACCCGCCGCCAGTCCACCACGGCCGGCCGGATGAGGCGCCGGTAGACCTCGCCCCCGTGGCCGAGCTCGGGCACGTTGCTGGGGGCCGCCTCCAGGCGGCGCACCAGCTCGTTCTCCAGCGTCCCGCCGCCCAGGTCCCGGAGGTACTGCATGGCCATCGCCGCGTACTTCAGCACCTGGACCGGCTCCAGGGCCGACAGCTCGTCGAAGAACCAGCCGCAGGAGGTGTACATGAGCATGCGGTGGCGCTGCATCTCCAGCAGCCGGCGCAGCTCCACCTGGGCCCCGGCGTCCAGCGCCGTGCGCTGGTGCCGGCCCAGCCAGTCCGCCACCCGCTCCGGCCGCCGGTCCAGGACGACCTCGATGTAGTCGTCGCGGGCAGCCCAGGGGTCCTTGAGGTAGGCCGAGGCCCGCGCCTCGTAGAAGGGGTCGATCTGGTCGCGCAGCCAGTCGAGCGTCTCGCGCAGCGGCGCCCGCCACCGCTGGTGCCAGTCGCCCCGCATCCGGCACCCGCAGTCGGCGCGCCAGCGCTCCACGCCGTGCGCGCAGCTCCACGAGGTCCGCTCGTGGATCTGCACCTCGTGGGCGGGCGGGTGGGCGGCCAGGAAGGCGGCGTAGTTGGTCAGGACCGCGAAGCCCTCGCGCTCGATCTGCTGGACGGCGGCGGCCAGGGCCATGTCGCCGAAGCGCTTGTGGTGGCCGTAGGACTCGCCGTCGGTGGCGCAGTGGACCAGCTGGGCGCCGTTGCGGCCCTCGGCGAATCCCTTGCGGAGCCGGGCGACCAGGTTCTCGCCGCGGTCCAGGGCGTTCTCGAAGGCGATGGCCCGCGAGATGGGACCGTCGTAGAAGAAGAGGGTGAGGCTCAGGCCGCGGGGGCCGCGCCAGAGGTAGGGGCGGCTGGGGTCGATCCGGTCGTTGACCTCCTGCCACGCCTCGCTCCCGATCTCGCGCACGCGCCAGGCCTGGTGCGGGGCCAGGATGGTGAAGCGGACCCCGGCCTCCGCCAGCACCTCCAGGGACTCCTCGTCCACCGCCGTCTCGGGCAGCCACAGGCCCTCGGCCGGCCGGCCGAAGCGGTGCGCGAAGTCGGCCAGCCCCCACCGCACCTGGGTGAGCTTGTCGCGCCGGACGGCCAGGGGCAGGATCATGTGGTTGTAGACCTGGGCCAGGGCGTTGCCGTGGCCGTCGCGCGCGGCGCGGCTGGCCCGGTCGGCGGCGACGATGGCCTCGTGCACGTCGGGCGCGTGGCGCGCCAGCCAGGCCATCAGCGTGGGCCCCACGTTGAACGAGATCTTCTCGAAGTTGTTGACGATGTCCAGGATGCGGTTGCCGGCCCCCACCCGGCGGGCGGCCGTGTTGGGCGCGTAGCACTCCGCGGTCACCCGCTCGTTCCAGTCGTGGTAGGGGGCCGCCGAGTCCTGCACCTCCACCGCCTCCAGCCAGGGGTTCTCCCGTGGCGGCTGGTAGAAGTGCCCGTGGATGACGATGGCGCGGTCGGGCATCAGAGCTCGTCCCGGCTGAGAAGGAATTCGCGCCGGCCCCCGCGGGGCAGCACCACGATGCCCGAGGCGTCCACGTGCCACTGGCGGGCGTCGGCGGCCGGGTCCACGCCGATCTCGGCGTCGGCCGGGATCATGTTGAAGCGGTCCACGATGGCCCGGCGGATGCGGGCGCCCTTGCCGACGGTGGTGTGGTCCATGATGATGGAGTCCTCGATCAGGGCCCCCTCGTTCACCCAGACGCCCCGGCCCAGGATCGAGTTGCGGATGGTGGCCCGCTTGATCAGCGACCCCTCGGCCACGTGGGCGTTGTCCACGTCGCAGCCCAGGAAGCGGGCGGGGGGGCCGGGGTGCTGGCCGCTGCGGATGGGCCACTCCCGGTTGTCCAGGTCGAAGCGGGGCGCCTCGCCCAGCAGGTCCATGTGGGCCTGCCAGTAGGCCTCGATGGTCCCCACGTCCCGCCAGTAGGCCGGCTCCTCGTAGGGCTTCACCCCCGGCACCTCGTTGCGCTGGAAGTCGTAGGCGTAGACGCGGCCGGTCGGCACCAGCTCGGGGATGATGGAGCGGCCGAAGTCGTGCTCGGTGGAGCGGCGGGCGTCGGCCACCAGCGCGTCGATCAGGACCCGGCGGTCGAAGAGGTAGTTGCCCATGGAGACCAGGGCCCGGTCGCGCTGGCCCGGCATGGCCTTCGGCCGGGCCGGCTTCTCGGCCCACTCGACGACCCGCCCGTCGCGGTCCACGGCCAGCACGCCGAAGGCGCTGGCCTCCTTGACCGGCACCGGCCGGGCGGCCACGGTGACCTCGGCGCCCGACTCCCGGTGGAAGGCCAGCATCTGGGTCACGTCCATGCGGTAGACATGGTCGGCGCCGAAGATGGCCACCACGTCGGGATGGAAGTCGTCGATCAGGTTCAGGTTCTGCAGGACGGCGTCGGCGGTGCCGCGGTACCAGGCGGCGCCGGTGCGCATCTGGGGCGGGACGACGGTGATGAAGTACTCGGGCAGGATCCCGCTGGGGCGCCAGGCCTGCCGCAGGTGCTCGATGAGCGACTGCGACTTGTACTGCACCAGGACGTAGAGCGAGAGCAGGCCCGAGTTGGCGAAGTTCGAGAGCACGAAGTCGATGATGCGGTAGCGGCCCCCGAAGGGCACGGCCGGCTTGGAGCGGTCGCGCGTGAGCGGGTGCAGCCGCTCGCCGCGACCGCCGGCCATGATCATCGCCAGGACCCGGGCCCGGCGCGCCATCAGGCGGCGGGGGCCTGGGCCCAGCTGGGGTCGAGGTCGGGGAAGCAGAAGTCCTCGCGTTCCAGCCGGCGTAGCGTGTCGGCGGCCTCCACGGTGAGCGGCGAGCCGCCGGCCAGGGTGCGGGCGATCTCGGCCAGGCGCTTGAACTCGGCGTAGTGCTCGGCCACCCGGCGCTCGGCGTAGTCGCGGGCGGCCCAGGTGGTGATTAGGAACTGCCAGTCGGAGGCCTGCAGCAGCAGCAGCTCCCGGCAGGCCTGGGCGAGGACGCGGCGGAGGTCGCCGCCGGCCCCCTCGGCCAGGCGCAGCAGCTCGACCCACTCGGCCTCGGCGCTGTAGACACGATCCCACGTCCACTCGGTGTCGGGGTTCAGCCACACGCGATGGTCGCCGCCCTCGCCCCAGGAGCCTTCCGGCAGGCTCACCGTGGCCGGCGGCGGGGCGACCTCCAGGGCGCCGGCCAGCGTCATCGGCGTCACCTGGGCCGTCTCGAACAGGCGGGCCACCTGCTCCAGCCAGCCCGGGCCCTCGAACCACCAGTGGCCGAACAGCTCGGCGTCGTAGGGGGACACCACGACCGTCCCCGGTCCCGCGCCGGCGGCCGTCTCCCGGACCAGCTCCACGAAGTGCGCCGCGTGCACCCCGACCTGCCGCCGGGCCGCCTCCGGGTCGTAGGGCTGCTTGCTCCCGAGGTCGTTGCCGGCGTCCGTGATGCGCCAGAACCGCAGGCCGCCCGGAAAGTGCTTCTTGTGGAACTCGAGGTAGGCGAAGTCGCCGGGGTACCCGTGCTCCCGGCTCCACACCTGCAGGGTCGTGCGCGGATCGCGGAAGAAGGCGATGGCGCGGCCGGCGCCGCCGCGGGAGGCGACCCGGTAGGGGTGGTAGGGCGAGCGGCGCGGCGAGCGGACCTCGGGCGTCGCCGCCGTCGGGGCGGCCTCGGCCCGGGGGACGTAGTCGCGGTAGAGGAAGATGGGCGTGGCGGCGGCGATCAGGTGAGAATCGGCGATGAAGTACTCGAGACCGTGGTCGGCCAGCATCTCCTCCAGGCCCGGCCGCAGGCGGCGATGCCGGCCCCGGTCGCGCCCGGTGGGCGGCGTCCACTCGTAGCGCGGCCGGTAGGCGCACTCGGGAAGCCAGATGCCGCGCGGCGCGACCCCGAAGTGGCGCCGGTGGGTCTCGACCGCCGTGCGGAGCTGCAGGTGAACGGACTCGTCGCGGGAGAGCAGGGGCAGGTAGCCGTGGGTGGCCGCGCAGGTGAGGATCTCCAGGTGGCCCTGGCGCTGCAGCTCGGCGAAGGTGCCCGGGATGTCGCCGCCCACCCGGCGGTGCAGCTCCCACATCCGCTCGTAGAATTCCTCCCAGAAGTGGGTGAGCTTGACGATCTCCGGCCGGCCCTCGCGGTCGAAGTGCTCGCGGCTCTCGGCGCAGGCGCGCTGCACGTTCTCGCGGTAGAAGGCCAGCTCCTTCTGGAACTCCGGCGAGGCCAGCTGCTCGGCGAGCACGGGGGAGATGTTGATGCTCCACCGGGGCGAGATGCCGTCGGCCACCAGCCGGTGCGCCGTCTCCAGCAGCGGCAGGTAGCACTCGAAGGCGGCCTCGCACAGCCAGTCGCTGCCGTGCGGCCACCGGCCGTGGTTGACCACCATCGGAAGATGAGTATGCAGCACCAGGGAGAACGGATATCCCATCAGCGCGCGCCCTTCATGACGATCGAGCCAGATGCCAGCCGGAACGGGACCAGAAGTGACAACATTGGACCGTAATCGCCCACTGGGTGCAAGCCTTGTCGACGGCGGCGCGAGGTTCGCCGTGTGGGCGCCGCGCTGCCGCACGGTCGACCTCGTCCTGGAGGGCCGCCCGCCCCTGGCCCTGAGCCGCGGCGAGGACGACGTCTTCCAGCTCACCGTGCCCCGGGTGGCGCCCGGGACCCGCTACCAGTATCGCCTGGACGGCCAGCGGTACCGGCCCGACCCGGTGTCGCGCTGGCAGCCCGAGGGGGTCCACGGCCCGTCGGTCGTGGTGGACCCGGCCGCCTTCGCGTGGACCGATGCCGGCTTCCGCGGCCACGCCCTGGCCGACCTCGTGTTCTACGAGCTGCACGTCGGCACCTTCACCACCGCGGGGACCTTCGAGGCCGCCATCGCCCGGCTCGACGCGCTGGCCGACCTCGGGGTGACCGCCGTCGAGCTCATGCCGGTGGCCGAGTTCCCCGGCTCCCGGAACTGGGGCTACGACGGCGTCCACCTCTACGCGCCCCAGTCCACCTACGGCGGGCCCCGGGGGCTCCGGCGGCTGGTGGACGCCTGCCACGCCCGGGGCCTCAGCGTGATCCTCGACGTCGTCTACAACCATCTGGGGCCCGAGGGCAACTACCTGGGCGAGTTCGGCCCCTACTTCACCGACCGCTACAAGACCCCCTGGGGGCAGGCGATCAACTTCGACGGGCCCGAGGCGGCGGGCGTGCGGCGGCACTTCGTGGAGAACGCCCGCATGTGGGTCCGCGAGTACCACGTGGACGGCCTGCGGCTGGATGCCATCCACGCCATCTTCGACACGAGCCCGGTCCACATCCTGACGGAGGTGGCGGAGGCGGCGCGGGAGGAGGGGGCCGCCCTCGGGCGCCCGGTGCACGTCATCGCCGAGTCGCACGACAACGACCGCCGGCTGGTTCTGCCCCGGGCCCAGGGCGGCATCGGGCTGGACGCCGTGTGGTCCGACGACTTCCACCACAGCGTCCACGTCCGCCTCACCGGGGAGCGTGCCGGCTACTACGTGGACTTCGCCGATCCGGAGCTGCTGCCCCGGGCGCTGGCCGAGGGGTTCGCCTTCCAGGGCCAGCCCTCCGAGTACTTCGGGGCCCCCCGGGGGACCCCTTCGGCCGACCTGCCGGGCGAGCGCTTCGTGGTCTTCATCCAGAATCACGACCAGGTCGGCAACCGCGCCCAGGGCGACCGGCTGGGGGCCCTGGTGCCGCTCGAGGCGCTGAAGCTCGCGGCCGGGCTCATGTTCGTGGCGCCGGCCCTGCCGCTCATGTTCATGGGCGAGGAGTACGGCGAGACGGCGCCCTTCCAGTACTTCACGTCGTTCCTGGATCGGGAGCTGGCCGACGCCGTGCGGCGCGGCCGCACGCTCGAGTTCGCGCGATTCGCCTGGCAGGGCCAGGTGCCCGACCCCGGCGACCCGGCCACGTTCGTCCGCTCGCGCGTCAACCCCTCGCTGGCCGGCGCCCCGCGGCACCGGGAGCTCCACCAGTACTACCGGCGCTGGCTGGCCCTGCGCCGCGAGCACCCGGCGCTGGGGGCGCGGGGCAAGGCCCGGACGCAGGCCGCGCTGGACCCT
>JBBIIW010000036.1:0-13633 GCA_037446305.1 Candidatus Rokuibacteriota bacterium | reverse complement strand
GGTCGCCGGCGGCGCGATCGCGGGATCACCGCCCCGCGCTGAGGTTTCGGCCCACGAAGTCTCAACCACGCACCCGCTGGAGCCCTCTTGGTCTCCGGTGTGTGCCTTCACGAATAATCCGGGCTAGGAGGCGCCGGCGACGCGTGTCAAGTTTCGCGGCCCTTGCACATCGCGCCGGGATGCGGTACGAGTACCCGCCGGGATGATGCCTGTCCTCCCGCGCGTCGCGCCCCTCGGTCTGGCGCCGTCCCGGCCCAGGACACGCCAGGAGACGATCTGGATGCCCTGCAGCTCGGTCGGTCGCTGGGCGCGGACGGATGCCGCGCCACTCAGGGTGATGGGGCCGAGGGGCGCCGGGACGTCGTCGGCTGTCCGCCTCCTCCGCCGTGCCCGCTCTTCATCATGCCGCGCATCATGAAGAGCATCGCGAGCGGACACACGAGGAGAGCGAGCAGGGGCAGGATCGCCCCGGCGGCGCCGAGGAGCGCTCCGCCGCCGCCCGCCAGGACGACGAGGGCCAGCAGCGGCGCGCCGCAGCAGGCGGCCATCTTGAGGTACCACTTCCAGCCTCCCGGCCCGGCCCCGGTCGCCACGGATGCGAGGGCCTCCTGCCCCGCCGTGTCGCCGGCCTCCGTGGCCGTCGCGGCCCCGTCGGCCGCTGCGCGGATGCGCGCCTCGCGCACCTCGCGCGCGAAGACATCGCCGTGCTCCTCGGAGCACACCGGCTCGCCGAACCGTGCGAGCGACGCTCCGGGCGAGTTGATCGCCTGGCCGCAGTAGGCGCAATATCTGGCAGGCGCCTCCGGGTCTGTGCCCCCGACCCCGTTCGCCGAGACCGGAAGCCCGACGCCTTGCTGATGCGATCGCTCGGTCATGGTTGTCCTCCGCCTGGTGTCCGGCTTTTTACCAACTCCTCGTCTCACTGCACGGGCCGGTAGTCGCCCCGCCCTTCAGTCGCGCTCACGACGCCCGCCAGCGCCTCGTCGAGCTTGGCCGTGATCGTCTCCCAGCCCAGTGCGCCGACGTGCTTGTAGGTGATGCGTCCCTCACGGTCGATGAAGAAGGTCTCCGGGATCCCCCAGATTCCGTAGTCGATCGCAACCCGGTGGCCCCTGTCGACCACGTTCGGGTACGTGATGCCGAACTCCTCCAGGAAGGCGCGCGCCGCCGGCTCCTCGTCCTGGATGTTCACCCCGACGAAGACCACGTCCTGGTCGCGGTACTTCTGCCAGGCGGCCTCCAGCGTCCGCGCCTCCGCCCGGCAAGGCGGGCACCACGAAGCCCAGAAGTTCAGGAACACCGCGTTGCCGCGGAGGTCGGACAGCCGCAGCTCGCCGCCATCGAAGCGCGGCAGCGTGAAGTCCGGTGCCCGTCCGGCGACCAGCGGGCTGGGGATGTAGCGGGCCTCCCGCGTCGTTCCGTAGCCCAGCAGCGCCAGGACACCAGCGGCGGGAAGCAGGATGCCCAGAGTGACCAGCCAGCGGCGCCGGCGGCGCCGGAGCAGGGTCGCGGCATCAGACGGCGACTCGCTCATCGACGCTCCAGAGGCGCGCGATCACCACACACCGGCGATCACCACGGTCCAGGCGAAGTTGTGGACCAGCGGGAGCATCGGGTCGCCGTCTCTATCAGGTCGAAGTCGGCGCGGCGATCCTGGCCAGGACGGTCATCCCGCCCTCCATATGCATGGGCTTGTGGCAGTGGAACATCCAGTCGCCCGGGTTATGGGCGGTGAACTCGATCTCGACCGTCCCCATGTGCGGCTCGACGTCGACGCTGTCCTTCACGATCGGCGCCGCCAGCCGCCGGCCGTTCACCGAGAGGAGCTTGAAGGACTGACCATGGAGGTGCATCGGGTGCGCCTCCATGCTCATGTTGCGGACGGCGACGCGGACACGGTCGCCCCTGTCGAGACGCAACGGCGAGGTGTCGGGATATCGCCGGCCGTTGATCGTCCAGACGTCCGAGCCCATCATGCCGCCGCTCAACGTGAGCTCGAACGTCCGCATCGGTCCGGAGGGGCGCGGCAGGACATCGCGGCCCTGGCCCAGCTCGTAGTGCCACAGGGTGCCGTCGGTGACGCTCCCCTCCGGGGCGACGGGCGTCCTGCGCTCGTGTCCCTCGTACACCAGGACCACCTGCTCGCCGGCCTCGGCATGCCCGGGCTGCGCACACGTGAACAGCCAGGCCCCCGGGCGGTCCGCCGTGAGCTGGACGTCGCAGCGCTCGCTCGGCGCGATGGGCACCGCGTCCACCTCGACGGGCTGGACCAGCGGGTTGCCGTCGGTATGCGTGACGCGGAGCCTGTGACCGGCGAGGCGCAGCACGTGCGTATGGTCCGCGCTGGCGTTGATCAGGCGCAGCCGGACCTGCTCGCCCTGACGCACGCTGAGCGGGCGGGTCGCGGGGAACGCCTTCCCGTTGATCGTCATGACGTCCCAGGCCGCGGCGTCCCGGCGCCCGCCCATCATGCCGCCCATGCCGCCGCGGCCCATCATCCCTTCCATCATTCCGCGCATGCCGCCGCCCATCATGCCGCCCATGCCGCCGCGCCCTCCCGCCGTCCCTTCCGTCGTCCGCGCGACGGGGCTCCCCGTCCCGGTCTGCCAGTCGTCCAGCACCAGCGTGAATTCGCGATCGAAGCGATGGCCGTCCGGCTTGGCGGGCTCGATGACGAGCGGCGCGTACAGCCCCAGGTCCAGCTGCTTCACGCCGTTGAAGTGCGTGTGGTACCAGCGGGTGCCGGCAGGGAACGCGTCGAACTCGTAGATGAAGGTCTCGCCGGGCTCGACCGGCTTCTGCGTCAGACCCGGCACGCCGTCCATGGCGTGCGGGACGTCGACTCCGTGCCAGTGGATCGTGGTCGGCTCGGCCAGCGCATTGACCAGGATCGCCCGGAGGCGCTCGCCTTCGCGCAGGCGGATCTCCGGTCCGGGGATCTGGCCGTTATACGCCATGGCCTTCACGACGGCGCCGGGGCGGAGCTCCCAGTCCAGCTCGCGCGTCTCGAGCCGGATCTCCCGGACCCCGCCGGCGCCCGCGCGCTGCGCGGCGCCGAAGAGAACACGCCCACCGGCTCCCACCGTCATGCCGACCAGGGCGACCCGCCCGGAGGTCTTCAGGAACTGCCGCCGTGAGATTGTCGTATCGCTCACCGCCGTACCCTCCATCAAGCCGCCCCGGCCGTGCTCGTGCGCGGCGCCTGCCGAGCAGAACGCCTCGCCCCCGCGACGGATCGGCCGCACGACCGCAGATCCCGCAGTACCGCGCGGAGTGTCCGGCGGTGTCCCTGCCCTCGCGGGCCTCGCCCTCGGCGCTCGCCGACCTGCAGCCTCCGCCCTGAGCCTCAGGGCGACTCATCCCTCAGCCGCCGCCCGCACCGCCGCGGCGGAAGACGAGGAACAGCAGAGCCAGCGGCAGGAGCCAGATGAGATATTCGATCTCAGCCTCCCCGCATCTGGCGTGGCAGTCGCTGCTGCCGCTGTGGCTCGACGGCCGCGGCCGCCCGGACTTTCTGGGCGCGGACCTCCTTCACGTACTCCTCCGCGTGCGCTTCGGAGCAGGCCCATTCGCCGAACCGGTCGAGCGCCCGATCGTTCGCTAGGCGTCCACACACCGGGTGCGCACCATGCCGAGCAGCGTGTCGCCGTCGCCCATCCGCCGGGCATCGATGTGTCCTTGCTCGACTGGTTTCGCTCACCGGCTCCCGACCTCCTGCCACCCGGCACCGCTGTCCTGACTCCGGAAGAGCCGGCCGTCCATCGTCACCGCGTACACCTGCGCCGGGGTCCGGGGGTTCACCGTGACAGCAGCGACGCGCTTAATGCCGCTGCCCACTGGCGTCCACCGGGTCCCGCCGTCCTCGCTGCGGAAGATGCCGTCCCGCATGGCGACGTACATCACGTGGGGGTTCGCCGGATGCACCGCGAAGCCGTTCACCGTGCTCGTGGGCAGACCGCCCACCACCTTCCACCCTCAGAAGCAGTCGGGATTGCGCTGGAGTCCCTCCGCCGTGCCGGCGTAGAGGAAGATGCCGCCCATCCCTGTCGGGATGTTGACCGAGGCCAGCACCTTGACCTCCCCGCCCGGGCCGTCATCCACCCGGGTCCACCTCCGGCCGCCGTCGTGGCTCCGGTAGATCCCCTCGCCCCTGCCCCGGACCGCCGCATGGAGCTTCTCCGGTTCCCGCGGATCGATCGCCAGGCCGTGGACGTCGAGGCCGCCGAGCCCGGCGTTCGCCTGCCGCCACGTGCGGCCGCCGTCCGTGCTCTTGAAGAGCCCGGCCTCGTGGGTCGCCACGTAGAGCGTCCTTGCCTCTTCGGGATGCGGCGTGATCGCCATGACGTCGAGGTGCGGCTGCCCCGACGGTAGCGGGACCGGCTGCCACGTCTGGCCGCCGTCCTCGCTGCGGAACAGGCCCGCGTGCGTGCCCAGGAAGAGCTGCCGGCCGTCGGCGGTCATTCCCAGGGCGTGCACGTGCTCGAACCGGGACTCGACCCCGGCAGGGTACGCGAGGGCCACCGTGGAAGCGACCGACGCCAGCGCGACGAGCGCCACGGCGAGGGTGGTCGGTGGGCGCATCAAGGGCTTCTCATCCTTTTCAGAATGCCAGCGGACGGAAGCGCCGGAGCCGCAAGGCTGCCCTCTTGCCATGCTCGTCCTCCTGCTCATGCGCCCCCCTTCCTCGAGCCGCCGGCCAGGGGAGAACTCACGTCGATCGTCATGGTTTCCTCTCCATATGGGAGAACCCAGGAAACCGGTCGCGTCGCAATGGCCAAACTGCGAGACGGGCCTTCATGGCCCGAGAGCCGTCAGCGGCCGGCGCGGGCGCGCCCGGAGTCTTTTCGGAGAGGAGTTAGGCGGGGGGAGCGCGGGGGACGTCGGGCCCTGCGAGGGCCTGACGTGCGAATCCGGACGGGGGTCCCGGCACGGCCGGCCGCGCCGCGGCAGAAGGCACCGTCAGGTCGATGGTGGCGACCACAGGTGCGGCGAGGTCAGCCGGCAGAGTCGGGGCCGATTTCGATTCGGCCTTGGCGGCGATACACGTCTGGATGCCGCCCGGCTCCACATGCGCCAGGGACACGGCGCAGGCCGCGACCACGAAGATCGCGACGATGAGCGCCGGCACGAGTCCACGACGTGCGACCATCGGCCACAGGCTATCATGGTCCCGCGGGCCGGCAAAGTCATGCGGCGCCTCGGCTGCGGCACTGCTCAGCCTGCTGCCCCGGGCCGCGCCTTGTGGCGGCCGATGGGGCATGGTAGGGTGCCTGCGATGATCCCACGACCCGCCTGGGTCCTGGTGCCGCTGGTCCTCGCCGTCTTCCTGGTCGTCGCCTGCTCGACGGTCGTCGCACACGCCGGAGAGAGAAGCGCGGGCGGGTGCGGCATCGAGCGAGCCGACGCGCTGCGCCTCGGGCCCTCGGCCGCGCTGGCCGGCCCGCCGGACAGCTACGAGCACCTTCCGCTGTTGACACCTGGTAGGTGGCCAGGCCCCGGCGATCCCGGCCAGGCAGCCATCGCGGCGACGCCGCGCGAGCCGCAGGCCCCCCGCGCTCCGCCCCTGCTCCCGCTGTTCACCGCTTAGCGGGACCTTCCGCGGCTCGCACCCTTGGAGCGCCCGGCATGTGGCCGGGTTTCCGGCAGTGCGCAAGCCCACCTTCACGAGGAGGAGCCCGATGATCGATCGGCGGGGCGCGCTTTCCATTCTGACATTGGCCGGCATCATGGTCGCCATGCCCCGACGGGCGCGCGGCGGCCCGGTCACCATCGACGAGATCGGAGACCAGGTCCAGACTGTGCCGAAAAGCGAGCTGCCGGAGTTCGTCGGTCCCGGGACGCCACGGCTCCGTCGCCTCTACCGGTACGCCGTCGATCACGGCGACGAGCTGCAGTACATTCCCTGCTTCTGCGGCTGCGCCCGGTTCGGCCACAAGAGCAACCGGGACTGCTACATCAAGTCGTTCAACAACGACGGCACGCTGACGTTCACCAGCCACGCGGCGACCTGAACGGTCTGCCTCGACATCACGCGGGACGTGATGGACGCGCGCGCCGCCGGCAAGCCGCTGCGCGAGATCCGGGCGGCGATCGACGCCCGGTACGCCAGGGTCGGCCCCTCGACACCGACCCCATGGCCACCCCGCTGAGCGGGGGCCGGCAGAGCGGGGATGGAGAAGCTCGTCCTCGCCTGGTACAGCTGGCTGAGCAGCCTGACGCAGGGCGTGGTCCACGAGCTGCAGGGCTGGACGGAGGCGGTGCAGCTCCCGTTCGTGGTCGTGCTCGTCCTCGGGCTCATCGGCGCGACGTCGCCCTGTCAGCTCACGACCAACCTGAGCGCCCTCGCCTACGCCTCCGCCCAGGTGCAGCGCCGGAGCCCGTTCATCCTCGCCGCGGCCTACGTGGCCGGCAAGCTCACCGTCTATACGCTGGTGGGCGGCCTCATCGTGCTGGTCGGGCTCAGGCTGGACGCTCCCTCGATTCCCGTCATCGTCGTCGCCCGCAAGGCGCTCGGCCCGCTGATGCTGCTCGTCGGGCTCGGCCTGCTCGGCGCCTTGCCGCTGAGAGTGACCGTCGGCCAGCACCTGGCCTTCGCCCTCCGCGAGCGGCTGAGCGCGGGGGGGCCGCTGCGCGCGTACCTCCTGGGCGTCGCCTTCTCCTTCGCCTTCTGCCCGACGCTCTTCTGGCTGTTCTTCGGGCTGACGATCCCGCTGGCCCTGCGCACCGCGGGCGGCTGGACGTTCCCGGGGCTCTTCGCCCTCGGCTCGTCGCTGCCCTTGCTGGCCCTCGCCGGCGCCCTCGCCGCAGGCCTCGGCACCGTCGATCACCTGACCGGTGGGATGAAGCGGGTGGAGCGGCCCCTCCGGGTCATCGCGGGCGTCGTCCTCATCCTGGCCGGGCTCCACGACACGATCATCTACTGGATGCTGTAGCGGGGTCGGCATGAGGAGGCGCCCCATGGTCCTCGCGCTCCTGCTCCTCGCTCCTGCCGTCGCACCGCCTGGCATCATTCGTCGTTCCCTTCTGGGCCCGCCTGCCGCCGGCGCGGCTCAGGATCCGTTCCGTGCGCTCGACCTCATCCGGCCGGCCCGGCCCTTCCCCGCGAAGTCGTTCACCGTTCCGAACCTGACGGCCACCCCGCTCCGCCTCGGCGACTTCAACGGCAAGATCGTGTTCCTGAACTTCTGGGCGACCTGGTGCCCGCCCTGCAAGGAGGAGATGCCCTCGATGGAGCGCCTGTACCGCCGGTACCGGGCCCGCGGCTTCACGATCGTGGCCATCTCGATCGACGCCGGAGAACCTGACAAGGTCCGGGCCTTCGTGAAGCGGCTCGAGCTGACCTTCCCCATCGGGCTCGACCCGAACCTCACGGTGGCGAACGACTACGCCGTCCGGGGGCTGCCCGCCTCGTTCCTCATCGACCGGCAGGGCCAGGTGGTCGCCCTCGCGCTCGGCGCCCGCGACTGGGACAGTGAGCCGGCCCGCGCGCTCATCGAGGCCCTGCTGCGATGACACGGCCCCGGACGACCGCGGGCCTCCGTGGTGCTCGGGCCCTGTCTGCTCTCGCTGTTCGCAGGCGCCTTCGAATCAGCGCCCGGGAGGCGCCTCGTCCGGCCGCGCCTCGGTCACCGCCACGACCGAAGCCCTGAAGCCGAGCCGGCCGATGGCCTGGGCCAGCATGTCGGGCGTCTGCCTGGCGTCATCGTAGGTAACCTTCGCTCTCCCCGTCTCCAGGCTCACCTCGGCCCGCTTCACTCCCGGCAGCCTTTCCAAGGCTGTCGCGATGTTCGCGGGTCAGGCCGCGCAGACCATCCCCTTGACCTCGATGAAGGCGACCTTCAGGTCCGCCCGCGCCAGGCCAGGGATGGCCACGGCGACGAGCCCGAGCATCAGCGCCCCGAGCGTGAACCGTCGTCTCATGGGATGTCTCCCAAGGCGTCACATGCCCGCCGCGATGTAGTAGTAGCCGAGATAGAGGCCGGCCCCGATGAGGACGAGGCCGCTGACGCGCTTGACCCACACCGTCGAGGCCTGGAGCCGACGGAGCAGGCTGTCCCGGGCCAGGCCGACCAGAACGCTGGTCAGGAGCATCATCAGGGCCATGGCTGTGGCAAAGCTGGCGAAGGCGAGCAAGGCCGCCCCGACAAAGCCGCTGGTCAGCGGCAGCACGACGAGCGACACGTAGATCGGCAGCGTGCAACCGGTCGACGCGAGCGCATAACCGAACCCGTAGAGGAACAGCCCGGCCGCGGCCGGCCGTCGGGCGCCGTGGGTGCCGATCGAGACGCCGACCGACGGCAGGCGCACGTCGGCGACCAGCGCCAGGCCGAGGAGGACCACGACGAGCGCGATCACCGGTTTCGTCGCGATCAGATACGGTGCGATCGCTCCCCCGGCGAGAGTGATTGCCGTCCCGGTCAGGGCGAAGAAGACCGCGCTTCCCGCGGCGCAGTTGACCCCCAGGGCCAGCGAACGCCCGACGGTCTGACGCCCTGTCCCTGTGGACGTCAGGTAGTAGGAAATGTAGCCGGGAAACAGCGCGAACGCGCACGGCGCGAAGAATGCGCCGACACCGGCGACGAAGCCGAAGGCCGCCAGCGTGAGGGGGGCGTCGAACTCGACCCAGCGGAGGCCGACGAGCGCGCCCTGGTTCCAGGCGACCCAGCCGACGAGCCCCACCAGCGCCAGGCCCCCGAGCGCGGCCAGGACGGGCAAGCCGGAAGCCGAACGTCGCTGTGCTCGAATCGCCATGCCGACTGCTTCGCGCTCGGTCCCGGGCGATGTCGTCATCCTGCTGTCAGCCTCCGGCGCCGCTCCGCGCAGCGTCGATCCGGGCGAGCAGCGCCGCTTCGTCGGGGACGCCCCGGAATTCGAGCCGGGCCGTTGATTCATGGCGTCACCGCCGGCTGCCCGGCCAGGCGAGCATCGGCATGTTGACGACGATACCCGGGCCGCGGCCTCGGCCGCCTTCAGCTGGGCCACCTCCCTGAGCTCGCGCGCCGCTCCTTCGTTCCTCCACTTCACCAGGTGCACGGCGCGCCTGCGCGAGCGCCGGGACGTGGAGGACCGGTGATCTCATCATCGCCGTCAGCAGCTCGGCGACTTTCGGGCCCGAGGCCTCCGTGCGGATGAAGTAGATCGCCTGCCCCTCGGCGTAGCCCTTGACCGGCGGGACCACCGGGACGCCGGCGACGGCCATCCCGTCCCCGGCCGGTGTCTTCACGAAGTACCCCAGGGCGTAGCCGGTCGCCACGGCCGCCACGATGATGGCCGCCCACACCCGCTGGCCTCATGGCTGGGTCCCTCCTCCCGACGTCCGGAGCTCCGGCGCTTCCTCGCCCACGACGTGGCCGAGCCGGGTGATCTCGTCCTCCACCGCCGTCACCGGACCCTGGCCGTCCCGCACGGTCACCACCAGCTGCTTGCTCACCGGGTCGCCGTCGACCGCCACGACGATCGGGAGCTTCCCGAGCGCGTCGCGGATGGTGTTGACGCAGCCCTCACAGTGAATGCTCGGCACCGATAGCGTCACCTGCCGTACGGTGGGCTTCGGGCGCCGGATGGGCGGGACCAGCCGGCCGAGGAAGGAGTTCAGGAGCACGGTCGTCACGCTGGCCGCCATGGCGGCCATGGCCCACACGGGCGAGACGAGCCCCGTGGCCGCCAGCGGCACCCCGAGGCCGTTGAAGGAGAACGCCAGCGACAGGTTCTGGACCGTCTTCCGGTACGTGCGCCGGGCGATGTGGTAGGCGTCCACGATCGCGCTCAGCCGCTCGCCGACCAGCACGATGTCGGCCGACTCGATCGCGATGTCCGTGCCGGCGCCGATGGCAATTCCGACGTCGGCCTGCATGAGGGCCGGCGCGTCGTTGATGCCGTCACCGACCATCGCCACGCGCTTTCCCGCCCGCTGGAGCTCCCGGACGCGCGCCGCCTTGTCCTGTGGCAGCACCTGGGCCCGGATCTCAACAATCCCCACCTGGTCGGCGACCGCCCGGGCGGTCCGCGCGTTGTCCCCCGTGATCATGACGGGCTCGAGACCCGCGGCCTTGAGCCGGGCCACGGCCTCCCTGGCGTCGGCCTTCACGGTGTCGGCGAGCGTGACGAGCCCGACCGCCCGCCCCTCGGTCGCCACAGCGATGACCGTCTGGGCTCGCGCCTCGTACTCCTCGCCCAGCGCCGCGAGGGCCCCCTCGGTCTCGATCCCGCTCTCCCGGAGGAACCGCAGCGTCCCCACCAGGACGGGCTTGCCGCCCACCGTGGCTCGCACGCCCTTGCCCGCCACCGCCTCGAACGCCTGGGCCGGCTCGAGCGCGAGCGACTTCTCCCTGGCGGCGTTGACGATCGCCTCCGCGAGCGGGTGCTCCGAGAGCTGCTCGGCCGACGCGGCGAGGGCGAGCACGTCGTCGGCCCTCGCGCCGGCCGCGGGCACGACCTCCACCACCCGCGGCTCGCCGTGCGTGATCGTGCCGGTCTTGTCGAGCACGGCGACCGTGACGTCCTTGAAGGCCTGGAAGGAGGCCGCGCTCCGCATGAGGATGCCCTGGCGTGCCGCCTCCCCGCCTCCGCGGATCATGGCCAGCGGCGTCGCCATCCCGAGCGCGCAGGGATAGCCCATGACGAGCACGGCCAGGGCGGCGAAGGCCGCGCGGTCCCAGTCGGGCGCCCCCCGGATCGCCCACGCGCCCACCGCCCAGAACGTGAAGGCCGCCAGGCCAACCAGCAGGACGCCGGGAACGAAGTATTTCAGGATCCGGTCGAGGAGCAGCAGGATCCCCGGCTTGAGCGCGCGGGCCTCCCGGATGTGGCGCGCCACCTGTTCCAGAAAGCTCTCCTCGCCCACGCGGCTCACGCGGACCAGAAGCGAGCCGTAGCGGTTGACCGAGCCGCCGATCACCTCCTGGCCGGGCGCCTTCTCGCGCGGTAAGGGCTCGCCGGTGACCAGGCTCTCGTCCACCGCCGAGGCGCCCTCCACCACGACGCCGTCCACCGGGATCCGCTCGCCGGGGCGGACCCGGACGAGGTCGCCCTTCCGCACCTCGGCGATCGACACTTCGACCTCCTCCCGGTCGCGCACCACGCGGGCCGTCGGCGGCTGGAGGGAGAGGAGCCTCTTGACGGCCTGGGACGCCCGCGTGCGGACCAGGAGCGAGGCGTAACCGCCGAGGATGTGGTACGCGGTGACGAACACCGCCACCCCGAAGAACTCGTAGCTCGGGAAGATCTGCGGGCGGACGAGACCGATGGCGCCGCCAACCAGGCCACCGAACGCCGACACTTCCATGAGCACGTGCTGGTTCAGGATGTGGCGGCGGACCGAGGCCCACGCCATCCGGAGGATGTCATGGCCGAGGCCGAAGACCATCACCACGGCCAGCACCGCCATGATCCCGTGGACGTAGGGATGATGGCGCCCGGTCCACATGAGGAGCATGAGCAGGAAGCCGATCCATGTCAGCGCACCGGCGACGATCAGGCGGTCGCGCTCCCGGCGCAGCTCGGCCTCCTCCTCCTCGAAGGTGTGGACCTTGTTCGGATCGCGAACGGTATAGCCGAGGCTCCGGAGCGTGTCGGTGAGCGTCGTGGGCGCGACGCGGGCCGGGTCGTAGCTGATCAAGGCCTCCTCGTGGGCCAGGCTGACGTTGACCTCGCTGACCCCCTCGACCCGGCCCAGCCCCTTCTTGATCGTCTCGGTGCAGAAGGAGCATGCCATCCCGCCGACCTTGACCTGCAGCGTCTGCATCGCCCTCACCCTCGCCCCGGCCGGAGTCGGCCCCGCCCCCCGGCAGCGGGCCAGACCGACCGCCCGCCCTCTCCCAGGGCAACCGTTGGAAGCCTAAACCCTTCCCCCAAGGGGAAGGTCAAGCGGGCTCGCCGGCGATGGCGCGATTGAACGTCGCGATCGATTCCGAGCCTGCTTTGCGCCGGCCCTGGACGCCCTTGCACATCGCGCCGGGATGCGATACGAGTACCCGCCGGGATGATGCCTGTCCTCCGGCGCGTCGCGCCCCTCGGTCTGGCCGTCCTGTTCGCGCTGGCCGTCCTCGGACTCCTCGTCGAGGCGGGCAGCGTGCCGCACGTCCACGTCGCGGACGGGCCGGCCGTCTTCAACCTCGATCACGACCTCAGCTACCTGGCGACCCTGGGCGGCGCCACTCCGCCCCCGGAGGGTCCCGCGCCGATCCCGCTCGCCGCCACCAGCGTCGTCGAGACGCCCGGGCCGCAGGCCACCTCCCGGCCCCCCGGCGGCCACGTCCTTCCCCGCGCACCTCCCGCCTAGCTCCCGCGCGCGACGTTCGGGCCCCGGCCCGTCCCGGGCCGCCGGCCCATGCCATCAGCCGACGTTGCATACGGGAGGATGCCATGCGTGCACGCATCGTCATCGCGCTCGTCCTCGGCCTGCTCGCGCCCGCCGCCCCGGCCGGCGCCCAGGAGGCCGGGGCCCAGGAGGCCGGGGCCCGGCCGACGCTGCTCGAGCTGGCGCAGCCGCGCGCGCCCTACGCGCTCGGCCCCCAGCGGGGCCCGGGCCAGCTGCTGTTCGACATGGGTGTCGTCGCCGACTTCGTCGGGAACCTGACCGGCGGCGACGTGGAGGAGACGGCGGCCGGCACCTTCGCGGGGCGGGAGAACCGGTTCTTCCCGCGCGAGGTCGAGATCAACCTGTTCGGCCGCATCGACCCCTACGCCGAGGGGCTGGTGCGGTTCGAGTTCGCCGAGGAGTTCGAGGACGGCGAGCGCGCCCTGGAGGCCTCGCTGGCCGAGGCTCACCTGACGCTGCTGACCCTGCCGTGGGGCACGCGCCTGCGCCTGGGCCGCCAGCCCGTCCAGTTCGGCCTGCTCAGCCACCTCCACCGGGAGGCGCTGCCCCAGCCGGACACCCCGCAGGTCCTGCTGCGATTCCTGGGCGAGGAGCAGTTTCGCGACAACGGCGCCGAGCTGTCCTGGGTGGCGCCGGCGCCGTTCTTTCTCGAGGCCATCGTGGGCGTGTTCGACGGCGACAACGAGGTCGCCTTCGGCCGGGGCAGCCTCCGGGCCCCGCTGCTGAACGCCCGCCTGCGGACGTTCTTCGACTTCGAGGAGGCGGGCGCGATCCAGCTCGGCCTGTCCGCCGCCACCGGCCAGACCGAGGAGGCCCGGCGCAACACCCTGGCCGGCGCCGACGTCAAGTACAAGCTGACCCCCTCGGGCTGGCGCCACCCGCTCCTCACGCTGGCCGGCGAGGGGCTCTGGGGCGCACGCGACGTCGAGACCGACGAGGGGGACGACACGCGCCGCCGCTTCGGCTGGTACGCCTACGCCGAGCTGCAGCCCTGGCGGCGGTGGGCGGGCGGCGTCCGCTACGACTGGACCCAGCTGCCGGTGGACCCCGGGCACGAGTGGGCCATCGAGCCCTACCTGGCCTTCAGGCCCTCGGACTTCCTGCGCTTCCGGCTGGCCTTCAAGCACACCGGGCGGTCGCGCCGGGAGGGCTTCGCCGAGGAGGGCCCCGGCCCGCGCAGCGTCAACGAGCTGCTCTTCCAGGCCACCTTCTACCTCGGGGCCCACGCCCCGCATCCCTTCTGAGGAGGACGCCGCATGCGACACCTGCTGCGTGTCCTGATCCTCGCGGCGGCGGCGGCCGGCGTCGCCGGCG
>JBBIIW010000035.1:0-13833 GCA_037446305.1 Candidatus Rokuibacteriota bacterium | reverse complement strand
ACCTGGCGCCGGCGCCCGGGGCCAGGGCCGGCCGGCGGCGGTCGCGAGACACGGCGAGAGCCGCCGGCGGGGCGGCCCGCAGGAAGAAGGCATGAAGCGAGGGAACGGCACCCGATCCGGCGTGGTCCTCGAGAAGCTGGTCGGCATCGCCGACACGGTGGTGGAGGCCGCTCAGAAGCACCGCGACCCCACGCTCTCCATTCCCGTGCGCAGCCTGGCCAACGTCGTCTTCAACGAGAAGCGCGGCATCATCGAGATGGGCAAGCGCCGGCAGGCCCGCTCGTTCTTCAACGTGGCCATGGCCAAGAAGTTCATGCAGACGGTGCTGGTGGC
Source organism: Candidatus Rokuibacteriota bacterium (assembly GCA_037446305.1). Classification (GTDB taxonomy): domain Bacteria; phylum Methylomirabilota; class Methylomirabilia; order Rokubacteriales; family CSP1-6; genus JBBIIW01. Next base: position 13,500 of record JBBIIW010000035.1, on the reverse strand, counting down.
CGACGCCCTGGCCGAGCTGCAGCGGGCCAACCTGACCACCTCGCTCCGCGAGATCTACTACCGCACCAAGCACACGATGAAGGGGTCACACGAGAACACCTTCGACTCCCAGAACGAGTCCGACCCCCTCATCGAGGACCTGGAGGTGGCCCTGTCGGCGCTGCGCGAGGAGCTGCGGGTGCGGGCCGAGAACGCCGGCAGCGTGGTGGGCCCGCTGGTGCTGGTGGATGACGGCGACCAGGTGGACTGCGCCCGCCTGGGCAAGGGCGGCTACTCCGTGCCCTCCATCGTCGAGCCCGACCACATCCAGATCCGGCGCTGCAGCGCCGACTTCGTCCTGCTGGTGGAGAAGGGCACCCAGTGGAACCGCCTGTCCGAGGACAAGTTCTGGCGCCGCTACAACTGCGTCCTGCTGACCGGCAACGGCCAGCCGCCTCGCGGCGTCCGGCGCCTGGCCCGCCGGCTGCACGAGGAGCACGGGCTGCCCGTCTACGTCCTGGTGGACAACGACCCCTGGGGGTACTACATCTACTCGGTCGTCAAGCAGGGCTCCATCAACCTGGCCTTCGAGAGCCAGCGCATGGCGATCCCCAGGGCGAAGTTCCTGGGGCTCTCCAGCGCCGACCCCGACCGCTACGGCCTGCCGCGCAACGTCGGCATCAAGCTCAACGACAAGGACGTCGGGCGGGCCCGGGAGCTGCTCAAGTACCGCTGGTTCCAGAAGAAGCCCTGGCAGGACGAGATCAAGCGGATGCTGGCCAGCGGGCTCAAGTACGAGCTGGACGCGCTGGCCAACAAGGACTTCCGCTACCTGACGCAGACCTACCTGCCCCGCAAGCTCCGCGAGCGGGACTGGCTGGACTGACCAGCGTGGGGGCCTCGAACGGCCCCTCCATGCCCCCCGACGCTCGGGGTAGCCCGGCCCGGCCGGGGCGCCCCTCGACCTCGCGCTCAATCCTCGCGGGCGCGCTCGCGCAGGACGAACTTCTGGATCTTGCCGGTGGAGGTCTTGGGCAGCGGCCCGAAGATCACGCGCTTCGGCACCTTGAAGCCGGCCAGGTGGTCGCGGCACCAGCGGACGATGTCGGCCTCGCTCACGCCTTCCACGCCCGGCTTGAGCGCGACGAAGGCGCACGGCGTCTCCCCCCACTTCTCGTCGGGCCGCGCCACCACCGCCGCCTCCATCACCGCCGGATGGCGGTACAGCACCTCCTCCACCTCCAGCGACGAGATGTTCTCGCCGCCCGAGATGATGATGTCCTTCGAGCGGTCCTTGACCTCGATGTACCCGTCGGGGTGCCAGACGGCGAGATCGCCGGTGTGGAACCAGCCGCCGCGGAACGCCTCCTCGGTCGCCGGCCGGTTTTTCAGGTAGCCCTTCATCAGCGTGTTGCCGCGGAGCATGACCTCGCCCAGCGTCCGGCCGTCGCGCGGCACCGGGGCCATGGTCTTGGGGTCGGCGACCATCAACCAGTCCAGCGTCGGGTAGCGCACCCCCTGGCGCGCCATGCGCGCGGCCCGTTCCGGCAGCGGCAGGCCGTCCCAGGTGTCCTGCCAGGCGCACAGCGTGGCCGGGCCGTAGCTCTCGGTGAGCCCGTAGAGGTGCGTGATGCGGAAGCCCATGCCTTCCATCGCCGAGATCACGGCCGAGGGGGGCGCCGCCCCGCCGGTGGCGAACTCCACCGTGTGCTCGAACGGCACCCGGGTCTCGGCCGGCGCGTTGATGAGCATGGTCATGACCACGGGGGCCCCGCACATGTGGGTGACGCGGTGCCGGCGGATGGCGGGGAAGATCAGCGCCGGGTCCACCCGCCGCAGGCAGACGTGGGTGCCACCGACGGCCGTGACCGCCCAGGTGTAGGTCCAGCCGCTGCAGTGGAACATCGGCAGCGTCCACAGGTAGACGGCGCGCGGGGTGAGCCCGAAGGCCAGCACGTTGCCCAGCGCGTTGAGGTAGGCGCCCCGGTGGTGGTAGACGACCCCCTTGGGGTTGCCCGTGGTCCCGGACGTGTAGAGGAGGCAGATGGCCTGCCACTCGTCGCCGAGCGGCACCGGCTCGAAGGCCGGGTCGCCCTCGGCCAGCAGCGCCTCGTAGTCGGTCTGGCCGAGCCGCCGGCCGTCGCCCGCGTACAGCGGGTCGTCGATGTCGATCACCACCGGCCGGGCCCGGCTCTGGCCCAGCGCGGCCTCGATGGTGGGGGCGAACTCGCGGTCGGTGATCAGGACCCTGGCCTCGCTGTGCTCGAGCAGGAAGGCGATGGTCCGGGCGTCCAGGCGGTAGTTGAGGGCGTTGAGGACGGCGCCGGCCATGGGCACCCCGAAGTGCGCCTCCAGCATGGCCGGCACGTTGGGGGCCATGATGGCCACCGTGTCCCCGGGGCCGATCCCGCGCCCGGCCAGGGCCGAGGCCAGCCGCCGGCAGCGGGCCGCGAACTCGGCGTAGGTGAAGGCGCGGTCGCCGTGGATCACGGCCGGCTTGCCCGGGTAGACGTCCGCCGAGCGCAGCAGGAACGCGATGGGGCTCAGGGGGACGTGGTTCGCGTCGCGCCGCTCGAGCCCGACCTGGTAGGGGTTCCCCGTCCTGGAACGCGTCCGCTTGCCGCCCACGCTGTCCTCCCTCCCCCGGGCCCTGGCCGCGGCGCCCGGCCAGGCAGAGGATACCGCGGTCAGGGCGGGAACGGCCGGCGTCAGCGGCCCAGCGCGCGCAGGATCTCCGCGTTGCTGAGCGGCCAGCCCACGGTGGCCGCCATCAGCTGCAGCGCGAACCGGTGCATCGCCTCGCCGTCCATCGAATCCACGGCCTCCGTCGCGATCACGACCAGGAGGTCGCGGTTGGTCGCGTCGAAGGCGGCGTTGAGCACGCACGAGGTGGTGTTGATGCCGGCCAGGATCACGGTGTCGGCGCCGAGGCGCCGGCGCAGCACGAACTCCAGATCGGTGCCGTGGAACGAGGAGTAGCGCTTCTTGCCCCGCACGATCACATCGCGCGGGTCGAGCAGCTCGGGGATGATCTCGGTCCCCGGCGCCCCGGCCAGGTTGTGGCGCAGAATGCCGCGCCGGGCCCTGGTCGGGTCGTCGTGGGCGGCCTTCCAGAACGGGTTGGCCGCGATCTCGTCGGCGTCGCGGTACTCGGTGACGACGTGGACGACCGGCACGCCGAGCGCTCGCACCTCGGCGAACAGGGCCGCGGCCCGCTTGATGACCGGGCCGCAGCGGTCGGCGGGCAGCGGGAGGGTGGCCACCGCGGGATCCAGGTGCCCGCGGTGCATGTCGATGGCGACGAGGGCGGTCCGGGTCCGGTCCAGCGCGATCATCGGGCTCCTCCTTTGCTGCCGGCGCCAGGCGGCCATGCTACCATCCGCGAGCAGCCACGTCCGGGCCGGAGGCGTCTCGTGGTTCTCCAGGAAGACAACCTGATCGAGAAGGTGACCGCGAACCGGCTGCCCCACTACGAGCCCTTCGGCTGGCACCACTGGCCGGAGCACCCCTGGTTCGCCTACCAGTTCCGCCGCGGCCTCGGGGAGACCCAGGAGGGCGGCGGCACCGTCAGCGAGTGCTTCCTGGTCGCCTCCCGCATCGTCCCCGGGGACAAGGAATCATGGCACCGCGAGTGGCTGAGGGTCGCCGACGCCAACGTCGAGCGCGGGGGCGACGAGGAGCGCCGGGGCCACATCCGGACCGCCATGAACTGCTGGCTGCGGGCGGCGGACTACTACCGGCAGGCCGAGTTCTTCCTCCCGCCCGACGATCCTCGCCGCCTCGCCACCTTCACGAAGATGGAGCAGTGCAGCCACCGCTACCTCCGCCACCTGACCCCGCCGGGCGAGGTGCTCGAGATCCCCTACGAGGGCAAGAGCCTCTTCGCCTACTTCGTCCGCGCGCCCTTCGCCATCGAGCGGCAGCCGTGCCTGATCGCCATGGGCGGCCTGGACTCCATCAAGGACGAGATGTGGTTCATGCAGGCGCACGGCGCGCTCCAGCGAGGCATCTCCGTGCTCATGATCGACGGCCCCGGCCAGGGCGGCACCCTGCGGCGGCACCGGATCCCTACCCGGCCCGACTACGAGGTGCCGGTGGGCCGCTGCGTGGACTACCTGCTGACGCGCCCGGACGTCGATCCCCGGCGCATCGCCGTCTGCGGCTCCAGCCTGGGCGGCTACTACGCCGCGCGGGCGGGCGCCCGGGAGCCCCGGCTGGCGGCGACGATCTCGCACGGCGCCATCTGGGACATCTCGGACTTCTGGAAGCACGCCGACGAGAGCCACGGCCTGGCCACCCACATCAAGTGGGTCTTCGGCGTGGCGAGCATGCGGGAGGCGCTGCAGCGGGCGAAGGCGTTCACGCTCGACGGCGTGCTGGAGCACATGCGTTGCCCGTACCTGATCGTCCACGGCGGGCACGACGTCCTCGGCATGTCGCAGGCCACCCGGACGTACGAGTACGCCAGGGACCACGGCGTGAACGTCACCCTGCGCTTCGTCACGCCGGAGGAGACCGGGGCCGAGCACTGCCAGCACGACAACCCGACCATCGGCCAGGAGCTGATGGCCGACTGGCTGGCCGACGTCTTCGGGATCGACCAGCGGGCGCTGGCGGCGCGCGCGCTCAACCCCTTGATCTGACCGGCCGATGAGGGAGGGGCACGGGATGTTCACCCCGCTGGGCCTGGATCACGTGGTGCTGCGGGTGCGGGACCAGGCGGCCTCGCAGCGCTGGTACATGGAGGTGCTCGGCTGCACGCTGGAGCACGTCAACCAGGCCATCTCGCTGGTGCAGCTCCGCTTCGGCGAGCAGCTGATCGATCTCTTCCCGGCCGACCCCACGGCCGCGCCGCCCGCGCCCGGCGTGGGGATGGATCACTACTGCCTGTCGATCCGGTGCGACGATCTCGGCCAGGTGGCCGACGCGCTGCGGGCCCGGGGGGTCACCGTGGTCGGCGACGTCGTCCAGCGCCGGGGCGCCTACGGCGTCGGGCCCTCGCTCTACATCCGCGATCCGGACGGCTTCCAGATCGAGCTGAAGCCCCGGCCGTAGCGTGCGGGGGTCAGGCCCGCACGCCGCGGCCGGGGACGGCTCACTTGATGGCGATCGGGTTGATGATCGCCTGCACGGCGCCCGTGATGCGGGCCGGCCCGAGCGTGAACAGGAACTCCCAGGCCTGGTCCTTCACCATCTCCTCGGTATTCATGTTCTCGAGGATGTAGATGCCGTTGAGGGGGAGGAGGATCTGGTGCACCTCGAAGACGCCCGCCCCCTTCTCGAACGGCACCGCCTCCACGCCCCAGGTGTCGGCGCCGACCATGGCCACCCCCAGGGAGGCCAGGTACCTGGCGCCCTCCACCCCCAGCCCGGGCTCGCCCGCGTTGTAGCGCTTGTCGTCCTTGCCGATGAGCTTCGTCCACCCGGTGTAGAAGAGGACCACGTCCCCCCGCTCGATGGCCTTGATCCCTTGCTTCTTCATCGCGCCCTCGATCTCGGCGCGGTTGAAAGCGGTGCCCTCCTTGACCGGGTCGGTGCCGAAGTACCCGACCATGTCCAGGAGGACGCCCCGGGTGGCGATGGCCGGGATCTTCTCCATGCCGAACTTCTTCAGGCCATCGGCGTGGGCGAAGTCAGCCGCCTTCTGGCAGTTGTAGTAGACGTGGTCGATGCCGACGTGGCCCAGGCCGTCGATCTGGGAGCCCACGCCCACCCAGCCCGTGATGATGTCGTCGTTGTAGGTGGTCTTGGTGGGGCCGAGCGAGCCGCCTCCCACCTGCCCGGGCTGCAGGATGGTGACGGCGAACGTGCGCGGGGGATAGGCGGGCGTGTTCTTGTTGGTCTCGATCCCCAGCCGGTAGGCCTTGCCCCGGGTCACGAGCCGGGTGGCGGCCAGGGTCTTCTCCGGCGTGATGTAGTTCAGGTTGCCGATCTCGTCGTCGGGACCGAACTTCGACTTGACGCAGGTCGGCGGCTGGGCGGTGACCGGCAGGGTCCAGGCCAGCGCCAGCCCGAGGCCTCCGAGAAAGCAGACGGTGCGGCGGAGACTCGGCGTCCTCATGGTCATCCTCCCTTGGGCATCCGGGTCAGGAATCGCGGCGCCTGAACCTAGCCGCGGCTCCCCGCGAAGTCAAGCCGGGCTGCGAGCGCGGCCGACCGGCCGGATGCGGCAGGCGATGTTGCGCGCCTCGGCCGAGCCCGTGATGGGATCCCAGTGGGGCCCGTAGGGCACGATGACGCCCACGCCGGCGTCCAGGGCGCCGTGGTCGAACCCGGCCTGCTCCGGGTACCACCAGCCCATGCCGGTGGCCACCACCTCCGGCGGCACCTCGTCGGTGAGGCGGGCCCGGAGCCGGATCCCCCCGGGGCCGGCGCGGGTCTCGACCCGCACCCAGTCGCCCTCGGCGATGCCGTGCCGGGCGGCGGTCCGGGGATGCAGGCGCAGCTCCGGCTCGCGCTGGATCGCGCGCGCCCAGGCGTGGTTGCGGAACCGGGAGTGGTGGTAGGCCATGGTCCGGATCCCGGTCAGCAGCGTGAGCGGGAAGTCCGGATCGGATCCGGCGTAACGGGGCGGTACGTGGTCGGGCAGCGGGTCGTGTCCAATCTCCGCCAGGCGGCTGGCCGCCAGCTCGATCTTGCCGCTCGGCGTCGGGAAGCCCCGTCCGCGGTAGGCCTGGTACTCGAAGGGGATCTCGAGAAACCCGCGCTCGCGCAGATCGTCCAGCCTCATGCCGGTGTCCTTCAGCTGAAACTCCATGAACTCCCGGTGCGTGCTCCAGGGCAGGAACTCGTGCTCGAGCAGCCCGCGCGCCCGCAGCCGGTCCCGGAGGGCGGCGGCGATCTCGAGGTCCGTGCGCGCCTCGCCCCGCGGCGCGAGCACGCGCTGGGCCAGCGTGAGGCACGGGCCCGACGGGTCCCAGGCCAGCTCCTCCTCTTCCAGGAGCGTCGTCTTCGGCAGCACGAAGTCGGCCAGCTCGGCGGTCGGCGTCAGATGGTCGGTGGCCACGACCAGGAGATCGAGGCTCCGCAAGGCCGCGATGGTGTCCGCCGTCCCGGGGTACGTGCAGACGATGTTCACGCCGCTCACGTAGAGCGCGCGCACGGGGTAGGGCTGGCCGGTCAGGATCGCGCGCACGACCGACGGGTTGTGGCAGGCCTTGGCCCAGCCCTCGGGTCCGGCCCAGAGCGGGAACTGCGCGCCGCCGATGATGCGCGTCTCGATCTCGCGGGGCAGCCGGAAGGCCGGGTCGTGGATGAAGTCCCAGGCGTCCCGGAACCCGGGCAGGCGCCGGGGCAGCCGGTTGGCGCCCGGCACGTCCACGTTGCCGGTCAGGGCCAGGAGGGCCAGGAACGCGCGCGCCGTCTGCACGCCGTTGGCCTGGGCGTCGATGCCGTGGCCGAGGACCAGGCAGCCGGGCTTCTGGGTGGCGAACTCCCGGGCGGCGGCGACGATGGTCTCGGGGCTGAGCCCGGTGATGTCGGCGGCCACCGCGGGCGGGTACCGCTCGGCGCGCGTCCGCAGGGCCTCGACACCCACGCACCACCGCTCGACGAACTCGCGGTCCCACAGGCCCTCGGCGAAGAGCACGTGGATCATGGCCAGGGCCAGCGCTGCGTCCGTCCCGGGCCGGAGGGCCAGCCAGCGGTCGGCCAGCCGGGCCGCCTGCGTCCGCCGCGGGTCCACGACGATGAGCCGGGCGCCGCGCCGGCGGGCGGCCTTGAGGTGCATCCACTGCACCACGTCGGATTCCGACGGGCTCTTGCCCACGACCAGGGCCAGCCGCGTCCGGGCCAGCTCGCTGCCGGGCGCCGCCGGCAGCCCGGTGATCATCGCGGCGGTGTTCCGGCAGCCCTGACAGAGGTCCTGGTTGATCATGTGGTTCGGCGAGCCGAGCGACCGGAGCAGCAGGGCCATGATCGCGCCCCGGCTGAAGTAGGCGCTGGAGACCGCGCCGCAGACGGCGAGCGCGCCGTGGCGGCGCTTGACCTCACCCAGACGGTCGGCGATCTCGTCGAGGGCCCGGTCCCACGAGACGCGCTCCCACTGCCCGTCCCCGCGCCCGGCCGCCCGCCGGAGCGGGGACAGCGGCCGGTCCGGGTGCTCCAGCGCGGCCAGCGAGGCGTGCAGGCCCTTCACGCAGAAGGCGCCCCGCGAGTGCGGATGCTCCGGGTTGCCGGTGATCCTGACCACCCGGCCGTCGCGCACGGTGATCAGGGAGCCGCACTTCGTCGAGCACTCCCAGCAGGTGCTGGCCACGACCCGCTCGGCCACCATGGCTAGGACGGGTTCGGCGGCGGCGGGTCGCAGGCCGGCGCGAAGGCCCGCCGCAGCACCTCGCGGACCCGCGCCGGGTCCAGCCGGTTGGCCTCGACGTAGTCGCGCACCTGCTCGAACACCGCCTCGGGGTCCGCCATGAGCCGGTACTGCTTGTACACGTCGGGGTGCTCGATGCCCATGGCCTCGGCCAGCAGGCTCATGTAGTTGACGATCTCGAACGGCCGGTTCGCCTCCTGGTGGCAGATCTCCCGGTGGCACGAGTGGTAGATGGTCGCCAGGACCTCCACCCGCGCCCGCTCCGCGTCGTCCAGGATGGACGTGATCCGCTGGCGCCAGGCCACCGGGCCGAGCCGGCCGATGTAGCGGGCGCTGCAGTGGCGTCCCAGCTCGGGCGGATTCGGGATCTCCACGTACTCCAGGCCGGGGATGGCCTGCAGGATCGTCCGGGTACTGGCCCGGTCCAGGTCCTGCTGCGGATGCCCGGTGTGGTAGTGCAGCGCCACCCGCCGGTCGAGGCGCCGGACGAACGTGATGCGATCGAGGTGCCGGGCGACCAGCGCCGTGACGTGCTCGTACGGGAACTCGACGGGGTGGCTCGCCGTGACGACCTGGTCGAAGTGCTCGTTGCACGAGGGGCACCACATGACGACCTTCCGGGCGCCGAGGGTGCGGAGATGCCGCAGCGTGCCGGCGGAGTAGGCGCGGGAGGCCTCCGGCGCGCCGTTCTGGAAGTGCACGATGCCGCAGCAGTACGCCGGCCCTCCCACCGCCTGGAACGCGAACCCCATGGCGCGCAGGACGTCGATGGCGGCCTTGGCCAGGTGCGCGGTGCGCAGGACGTTGCACCCGAGGTAGAGAAGGAACTCGGCCGGCGCGGCCCCGGCCGGCGGCCGGTCGAGATACGGCTTCTCCCCCGGCCGGAACTGCAGGTCGGCCAGGATCCGGATGTCGCCGAAATAGGCGCCGAACGGGAAGGCCATGGCCCCCCAGCATACCAGCGCCGGGCGCTTGATCGCTCCCGCCGGTTGAGCGTATGGTGCGGCGATGCCGTTTCCCGTCGTCACCGCCGTGGCCAACGTCCTGGCCCATGCCCCGAACCTCGTCCGCTACGGCTCGAAGCCCCTGCGCGACGCGGCCCAGGATCCGGCGGTGATGGAGACGATCGGCGTCCATCTCCGCTCCTACCGCGACGCGCTCGGCTACCCCCCCAACCAGGCCTACCTGGGCACGCTGGAGCCCGAGGCCCTGCGGTCCCTTCCCCGGCCGTGGTTCGCCCACCCGCTCGCGGAGGCCTCGCCGGCCGGCCCCTTCGGCGACTTCCTCGACGAGGTGGAGCTGCTGGGGCTGCTCAAGCTCTGCGACCGGGCCCGCCTGGTGCACCTCGACGAGACGGCGCTCGGCGCCGCCCGCGAGGGACTGGAGCGGCGGGGCCTGGTGGCCGGCAAGGAGATGGAGGCGCTGACCCCCGCCGCGCCGGGCGCCATCGCGCGCGCGGTGGAGAGCGGCGAGGCCATTCCCCTCCGGCTCCACGGCCGGGTGGCCGGGGCCCTGGCCCGCGGCCACGAGCAGGACGAGGCGCTCACCGCCAACGTGCTGCTGGAGAACCTGGTCGCCAAGGCGACCGGCGTGCTGGCCCTCCGGCGACTGCTCCGGCAGGTCGAGCCGCGGGTCGCCCCGGACGCCATCGACTTCGTCGTGGCAGGCTCCGAGGAGGCCGTCGGCGACCGCTACCAGCGCGGCGGCGGCAACATCGCCAAGGCCATCGCCGAGGCCGCCGGCGTCACGCGGGCCAGCGGCTTCGACGTCAAGTCCTTCTGCGCCTCCACCCTCTACGCGGTGGTCAACGCCGCCGCCCTGGTCCAGGCCGGCGTGTTCTCGCGGGTGGCCGTGGTCGCCGGCGGGTCGCTCGCCAAGCTGGGCATGAAGTACCGGGCGCACGTGGCCCGGGGCATGCCCATCCTGGAGGACGTCGTGGCCGGACTGGCGCTCCTGGTCGAGCGCGCGGCGGGGTCGAGCCCGGCCATCCGTCTCGATACCCTGGGGCTGCACACGATCGCCGCCGGCTCCTCGCAGCAGGCGGTGCTGCAGGCCCTGGTGGTGGAGCCCCTGGCCCGCGCCGGGTACCGCCTGCGCGACGTGGACAGGTACGCGACCGAGATGCACAATCCCGAGGTGACGGAGCCGGCCGGCAGCGGCGATGTCCCGGCCGGCAACTACCGCCTCATCGCCGCCCTGGGCGCGCTGCGCGGCGAGGTGGCCCGGGACGGCATCCCGGAGTTCATCCTCGCCCACGGCCTGCCCGGGTATGCGCCGACGCAGGGCCACATCGCCTCGGCCGTCTGCTACCTGGCCCACGCCTGCCGGGCGATGGCCGCGGGCACCATGACGCGCGCCCTGTTCCTGGCCAAGGGCAGCCTGTTCCTGGGGCGCCTGACGGAGGCGGCCGACGGGGTGTCGATCCTGCTGGAACGCTGAGAGGAGAGCCCGATGAAGCTCGAAGGCAAGCGGGTGCTGGTCATCGGCGAGCGCGACGGGGTCCCGGCCGCCTCCATCGAGGCCTGCGTCAGGAGCCTGGGGGCCGAGGTCCTCTACGCGGAGACGCTCTGCTTCGTCTGAACCGCCGCCGGGGCCATGGACCTTGAGGGTCAAGGTCGAATCAAGCAGGTGGTGGCGGACGCGGGGACGGAGAACGTGGTGGCCGTGCTGGGGGCCAACTCGCCGACGGCCGTGGAGATGACGGCGCTCACGCTCAGGAGCGGCGACCCCAGCTGGGCCGGTCCTCTGGCCGGCGTGGCGCTCGGCATCCCCTCGTACCACATCCTGGAGCCGGCCATCGTCGGGCAGCTCGACCGCGCGCTCTACGAGCGGGAGCTGGCGCTGCCGGCGATGGCGATGGACGTGGCCGAGGTGATCCGCCCGCTGGCCGCCCTTCGGGGCGAGACCGGCTGACCGCGGCCGCATCCCCGCCGCCAGGGAGCGCTCATGACCGAGAACCTCGTGCTCGTGGACCGTGACGACCGCATCGCCACGGTGACCCTCAACCGCCCGCCGATGAACCCCATCTCCCGGGCCGTCTTCGACGCCCTGCACGCCGCGCTCGACCGGCTGGAGCGCGAGCGCGGCGTCCGGGTGGTCATCCTGACCGGCGCCGGAGACCGCGCGTTCTGCGCCGGCGCCGACGTGCGGGAGGAAGCGCGGCCCCGGACGGAGACGGAGGCGCGCGAGTTCCGGGAGTACGGCCGCCGCACGCTCCAGCGCCTGGAGACCTACGGGCGCCCGATCGTCGCCGCCATCCACGGCTACTGCATCGGCGGGGGCACGGCCCTGGCCTGGGTCTGCGACATCCGGATCGCCGCCGACAACGCGGTCTTCCGGGCCGGCGACGCCTACCTCGGCATCGTGCCGAGCTGGGGGATGGGGCTCACCCGCCTGCCGCGGCTGGTCGGGCGGAACCGCGCCCTGGACCTCCTGCTCCTCGGCGAGAACTTCGACGCCGCCACGGCGCACCAGCTCGGCCTCGTCTCCCGCGTCGTCCCGGCCGCCCGCGTGCGCGACGAGGCGCGCGCGGTGGCCGAGCGCCTCGCCACCGCCTCGCCGCAGGCCCTGCTGGCGATCCGCCAGGCGGTGGCCTACAACCTCCGCCACGGCTGGGAGGCGATGGTCGAGTACGAGGAGGAGCTGTGCCGGCGCGTCTTCGCGCACCCGGACGCCGACGAGGGCTTCCGGGCCTTCCTGGAAAAGCGGGCGCCCCGGTTCGCCGACCTCTGATGGCCGCGGACCAGGCGCTCCGGTGCCTGCTGTCGCCGGCCTCGATCGCCATCGTCGGCGCCTCTGACCGGGTCGGTCCGGGCTTCAACGCCTGGCGCGCGCTCGAGGCCGTGGGGTACGGCGGGCGCGTGTACCTCGTGAACCCCAACCGGTCCGAGCTGTTCGGGCGCCCGACATACGCCGCCATCCAGGACATTCCGGAGCCGATCGATGCCGTCTTCGTGGCCGTGCCGCAGCTGGCCGTCGCCGGGGTGCTGCGGGAGGCCGCGGCCAGGGGTGCGCGCGGCGCGGCGGTGCTCTCGAGCGGGTTCGCCGAGACGGGGCCCGGCGGCGCCTGCGCCCAGGAAGAGCTGGTCGCGATCGCCCGTGAGCACGGGATGGCCGTCTGCGGACCGAACTGCCTGGGGCTCATCAACCTCGCCGGCGGCGCCGCGCTGTTCGGCACGTCGCTGCCGGACAGCCTGCCCCGCGGCGGCGTGGCCGCCGTGGTCCAGAGCGGCTCGGTGGGGATCGCCCTGCTCAACGCCGCCCGGCTCGGGCTCGCCTATCTCGTCACGTCGGGCAACGAGGCGGTCACGACGGCCGCCGAGTACCTGGCGTACCTGGTGGACGATCCCGCCGTCACCGTGATCGTCGCCTTCCTGGAGCAGCTCAGGCAGCCGCACCTGTTCCTGGCCGCCGCCCGGCGCGCCCGGCAGCTCGGCAAGCCGGTGATCGTCGTCAAGACGGGCCGCTCCGACCGCGGCCGCCGGGCCGTGATGGCGCACACCGGGGCGCTGGCGGGCAGCGACGAGGCCTGCCAGGCCGCGTTCCGGGCGGCCCGGGTCATCCGCGTGGACTCGCTGGACGAGCTCGTGGAGACGGCCCTGCTGGCGGCCTCGTGGGCCGGCGCGGCGGCCCCCCCGGGGGTCGCCCTGCTGAGCGGCTCGGGCGGGGAGATCGCGCTGGCGCTCGACACGGCCCAGGCGGTGGGGCTCGAGTTCCCGGAGGTGCCGGACGCCCTGCCGGAGCTGCGTGGCCTCCTCCCCGGCTTCGCCCATGCCGGCAACCCGCTCGATCTCACCTGGGCGGGCCTCTACGACCCCTCGATCGCGGCGCGCTGCGCGGAGCTGCTGGCGGCTCAGGCCCCGATCGGCACCGTCGTCCTGCTCCAGGACGCCCCGCCCGGGCTCGGCGCCCAGCAGGCCGCGCGCTACGCCGCGGTGCTGCGGGCCGTGGCGGGCGGCACGGCGAAGGCCGGCAAGCGCCTGGTCGTCGTCTCGAACCTGTCCGGCGAGGTGCATCCGGACTTCGCAGCGGTCGCGCGCGCGGCGGCGGTCCCGGTGCTGCGCGGCACCGCCGAGGGGCTGTCGGCGATCGCGCGGCTGACCGCCTGGGCGCGGGAGCCCGTCGAGGAGCCCGGAGGGCGGACGGCGAGCGCGGGAGCCGAGGCGGCGGCCGCCCGGAGCGTGCTGCGCCGCCTCGATCTCTCGCGG
>JBBIIW010000034.1:0-13987 GCA_037446305.1 Candidatus Rokuibacteriota bacterium | reverse complement strand
GCCCATGAGCGCGCGCAGCCGGGGCGTGCAGAGGTGGTTGCGCACGTCGGCGAAGCCCACGCGGGCCGGGATGCCCGCGGCGCGAGCCGCCGCGGCCAGCAGCGCGGCCTTGCCCACGCAGAAGCCGGTGCCGCGGGCCAGCACGGCGCTGGCCCGGTAGGTGTCGGGCGAGCGGAAGTCGCAGTAGGGCGTGTAGACGATGCCGTCCCGCACGGCGTAGTAGAGCCGGACCGCGCGGGCGACCGGATCGGGCTCGTCGCCGGCCGCCCGCTGCGCGAACTCGATCACGGCCGGGGTGTCGCTGTCGATGAAGGTGCCGGGCTCGAGGGCGTCGCTCATCACCGCGAGTCTACACCGGGGGCCGCCGGCCGCGCGCGGCCGGCTTCGGCTATGATGCGGGGCATGGCCACCGAGCTGCCCAGCGTCTGTCCGCTCGACTGCCCCGACACCTGCAGCCTGACCGTCACCGTGGACGCCGGGCGCATCGTCAGGATCCGCGGCTCGCGCGCCAACCCCTACACCGCCGGCGTGCTGTGCGCCAAGGTCCCCGCCCTCTTCCCCGGCTTCGTGCACGGGGCGGGGCGCCTGACCCGGCCGCTGCGCCGCGCGGGGGCCAAGGGGTCGGGACGGTTCGAGCCCATCGGCTGGGATCAGGCCCTGGACCTGATCCACGACCGCGTGCAGGCCGTCATCGCCGAGCACGGCCCGGAGGCCGTCCTGCCCCTCAACTACGCCGGGCCGCACGGCCTGCTGGCGATGGGCTCCATGGACCTGCGGTTCTTCCACCGGCTGGGCGCCTCGCTGCTGTGGCGCCCCGCCCTCTGCGGGGGCGTGCGCACCGAGGCCTGGGTGGGCACCTACGGGCCGGCGCCGGGCATCCCGCCCGAGCAGGCGGCGCTGGCCCGGCTCGTCATCGCCTGGGGCAACAACGTCACCTGGTCGAACCTGCACCTGATGCCGCCGATCGCCCGCGCCCGCCGCGCCGGCGGCAAGCTGGTGGTGATCGACCCCGTGCGCACCAGGGTGGCCGAGCAGGCGGACCTGCACCTGCCCGTGCGGCCGGGGACCGACGTGGTGCTGGCCTGGGCGCTGGCCGCCGCGCTCGAGCAGCGCGGGGGGCTCGACCTCCCCTTCATCCAGCAGCACGTGGCCGGGTTCGAGGACTTCATGGCGCTGGCCCGCCCGTGGACGCCGGCCCGCGCGGCCGAGGTGTGCGGGGTGCCGGAGGCCGACATCCGCACGCTCGCCGCCTGGTATCACCTGAGCGACCCGGCGGCGATCAGCGTCGGCAACGGGCTCGAGCGCAACCGGAACGGGGGCAGCGGGATCCGCGCCATCTTCGCGCTGCCGGCCCTGGCCGGGAAGTGGGGCCGGCCGGGCGGCGGCTGCATCAACGGCGCCGGGTTCGCCTTCCCGAAGACGCCGGCCCGCCTGCAGCGCCCGGACCTCGCGCCGGCGGGCACGCGCACGCTCAACATCGTGGACGTGGGCCGGCACCTGACCGACCCCGACCTGCGGCCGCCGATCAAGGTCCTGTTCGTCTACAACCACAACCCGCTGATCGTGCATCCCGACCAGAACCGGATGCGGCGCGGCCTGGCCCGCGAGGACCTGTTCGTCGTCGGCTGCGACGTGGTCATGACCGACACGCTGGCCTGGGCCGACGTCATCCTGCCCGCCTGCAGCCACTTCGAGCACGACGACCTGTTCGCCGCCTACGGCCAGCACTGGCTGCAGCGGGCCGAGCCCGTCATCCCGCGTCAGGGCGACGCGCTGCCGAACACCGAGATCTTCCGCCGGCTGGCCGCCCGCTTCGGCTTCGCCGATCCCGCCTTCACCGCCTCGGACCGCGAGCTGATGGACGAGGCGATGGATCCCGGCGATCCGCGGCTGGGCGGGGTGCGCCCGAGCGCGCTGCCGGCGGGGCGCGCGGTGCCGATGCGCTTCGGGGGCGAGGAGGCGATCATGTTCCGCAACGTCTGGCCGGCGACGGCCTCGGGCAAGGTGGAGCTGACGTCCGCCTACCTGGAGGCGAAGTACGGCGCCTGGCTGCCCTCCTACACGCCGGTCGCCTCGCGCTTCCCGCTGGCCCTGCTGTCGCCGGCGTCCGACCGGCGTATCACCTCCACCTTCGGCGGCGTCGACGGCGGCGGCGGGGCGCCGCCGCTCGAGATGCACCCCCAGGACGCCGCCGCCCGGGGCCTCACCGACGGCCAGCCGGTCCGGGTCTTCAACGACCTGGGCGAGGTCCACCTGCGCCTGCGGGTGACGGACCGCGTGCCGGCCGGGGTGGTGTGGACGCTCAAGGGGGCGTGGCTCCGGACCAGCGACAACGGCCAGACGGTCTCGGCCCTCTGCCCGGCCCACCACGCCGACATCGCCGGCGGGGCCTGCTTCAACGACGCCCGGGTCGAGGTGACGGCCTGGCCGGCGTGAGGACTACCGCAGCGCGGCGAGCACCGCCCGGGCCAGCGCGGGCAGGTCGGGATCGCGCGCGCCCATGAGCAGCACCGTGTCGCCGGGCCGGGCCTCGCGCCGCACCCACCGGAGCACGGCCTCGTGGTCGGCGGCGTACCCGCAGGCCAGGTCCGGCGGCAGGTCCTCGGCCAGCATCCGGCTCGAGATGTCCCGGGCCACCGTGCCGCCCGCGTAGAAGATCTCCGCGTAGCAGAAGCGGTCGCCGGGGCGGAGCAGGCGCGGCAGCAGCGCGCGCAGCTCCGGACGCAGGAAGCGAGCCGGCCCGAAGCCGTGCGGCTGGAAGACGGCCACCAGCCGGCCGCCCGTCTGGGCCGCGGTGATCGCCGCCCGCAGCTTCTCGGCGTTGTGGGCGTAGTCGTCCACCACCCGGATGCCCGAGGCCGTGACGCCGACCACCTCGAAGCGACGGGCGACGCCGGGGAAGCGCTCCAGCGCCGCCTCCACCGCCGTCGCATCCAGGCCCAGCTCCACGGCCACCAGCGCCGCCGCCGCCGCGTTCTCGAGGGTGTGGAGCCCCGGCTGCGGCACCTCGAGCTTCAGGTCACCGCCCGGACAGCGCAGCAGCCCCCGCGCCCGGTCGGGGCCGACCGTGAGGACCTCCAGGCGGGCGTCGGCGTCGGGCGCCGCGCCGTAGGTGAACGCCCTCCGGCGGTGCCCCAGGGCGGCGGCTTCGGGGCACCGGGCGTTGACCAGGAGCGTGCCGCACTGCCGCGCGAAGGCCGCGAACTGCGCGCGCAGCGCCTCCAGCTCGGCGTGGTCGCGGCTGATGTTGTGCACGAGGCCGATCGCCGGCCGGTAGCCCGTGAGCGTGCCGTCGGACTCGCAGGCCTCGGCCACCACGGGGCCACAGGCCGGGCCGGTCAGGCAGCAGGCGCCGGCCCCCTCGCCGACGAGGGCCGCGCCGCCCAGCACGGTGGCCGGCAGCCCGGCCTCCCGGACCAGCCACGCCAGCATCCCGGTGATGGTGCTCTTGCCGGAGGTGCCGGCGATGGCCACCCCGGGCTGGCCCGCGTTGATCACCTCGGCCAGCAGGCCCGGGCGCGGGATGCACGGGATGCCGAGGGCCCGGGCCGCCCGCATCTCCGGGGTCTCGGGCTCCACGGCGGTGGAGTGCACGACGCGGTCGATCTCCGGGCCGAGGCCGGAGCCGTCGTGCGGGTAGAGGACGACGCCCTGCCGGCGCAGGCGGGCGGCCACCTCCTGGTTCTTGCCCTGGTCGAAGGACCGGTCGGAGCCCTGGACCTCGTGGCCGCGCGCCCGCATCAGGCAGGCCAGCGGGGCCATGCCGGCGCCCGCGACCCCGGAGAAGTGGTAGCGCTGGCGGAGGGCGATCGCCATCACCCTCCGCGCGCTGCAGCGGCAATGCCAAGACCCGGCGTGACCAGCCCCCGCGTTTTTCCTCGACTCTAGCCGGAGCCGCCGGCGGTCGCCGAACATTTCTTGCCATCCGGCCACCGCAGATTGTTGACCGGCTGACACCTGCCCTCGGGTAATGTCTCGCGTCGAGATGAGCCGCCGGCCCGCGCCGCCGCCGTCGCCGTCGCCATACCCCCAGCTGCGCACGCTGCTGCTGGTACTGGTGGGGTTCTTCGTCCTGCCGGCCGTGCTGTTCTTCCGGCTGGCCGGCGCGGAGGAGGCCGGGGCGCGGATGGCGGTGATGATCCTGGCGCTCACCCTGCCCGCCACCGGCGCCCTGATCCTGCGGCTCAACCCCGACCTGCTGCCCGACCGCCAGGGCCTCCGCCGGCTGCAGCCGCTGGAGTGGGTGAACCTGCTGGCGCTCCTGGCCCTGCTGCTGACCGGGGTCTGGTGGCTCGCGGGCGCGCTCCTGTGAGCCGGCGCTCGAGCGATCTCAGCGGTCGAGGAAGCCCCTGCCCTGGTCCGCCAGGCGGGTGAGCAGGCCGGCCGGGCGCCAGAAGTCGTCGCCGGTCCGCTGCTGGAAGTCCAGCAGCCGCTCCCGGATCGCCTTCAGGCCCTGCTGGTCGGCCCAGTACATCGGGCCCCCGCGGTAGACCGGCCAGCCGTAGCCGTACACCCAGATGACGTCGATGTCGCTGGCGCGGATGGCCTTGCCCTCCTCCAGGATCTTCGCGCCCTCGTTCACCATCGGGTACAGCAGGCGCTCCAGGATCTCCTGGTCGGAGATCGGCCGGCGCTGGATGCCCAGCGCCTGCGAGACCTCCTGGATGATGCGCTCCACCTCGGGGTCGGGCCGGGGCGTGCGGTCACCGGGCTCGTAGCGGTAGAAGCCGGCGCCGGTCTTCTGGCCGAAGCGCCCCAGCTCGCAGAGGCGGTCGAACACCGGCGAGCGGACGCCGCGGCCCTTGCGGATGCGCCAGCCCACGTCGAGGCCGGCCAGGTCGCCCATGGCGAAGGGCCCCATGGGGAAGCCGAACTCCACCAGCACCCGGTCCACCTGCGCCGGCAGCGCCCCCTCCTGCAGCAGCCGCTCCGCCTGCACGCCGCGCTGGTGGAGCATCCGGTTGCCCACGAAGCCGTAGCAGACGCCCACCAGCACCGGCACCTTGCCGATCTTCCGGCCGATGGCCATGACGGTGGCGATGGTCGGCTTCGCGGTGCGCGCGCCGCGCACGACCTCCAGCAGGCGCATCACGTTGGCCGGGCTGAAGAAGTGCATGCCGATCACGCTCTCCGGGCGCCGGGTGGCCGAGGCGATCTCGTCCACGTCCAGGGTCGAGGTGTTCGTGGCCAGCACGGCCTCGGGCCGGGCCACCTTGTCCAGGCGCGCGAAGACCTCCTTCTTGATCGGCATCTCCTCGAAGACGGCCTCGATGACGAGGTCGGCGTCGGCCGCGGCCTCGAGGTCGGTCGTGCCCCGGATGAGCCCCAGGCGCCGCTCGACGTCGTCCGTGGTGAGCCGGCCCTTGGCCGCGGTGGCCTCGTAGTTCTTGCGGACGACGCCGAGGCCGCGGTCCAGCGCCTCCCGGCTCACGTCCACCACGGTGACGGGAATGCCGGCATTGGCGAAGCACATGGCGATGCCGCCGCCCATCGTCCCGCTGCCGATGACGGCCGCCGTGCGGATCTCGCGGGCCGGCGTGTCGGAGGGCACGTCGGGGATCTTGGCCGCCTCGCGCTCGGCGAAGAAGACGTAGCGCTGGGCGCGCGACTCCGGGGAGGCGAGCAGCTCCAGGAACAGCTCGCGCTCGCGGGCGATCCCCTGGTCGAACGGCAGCGCGACGGCCGCCTCGACGGCCTTGATGCAGGACTCCGGGGCCCGGAAGCCGCGCGTCTGCTTCGCCACCGAGCGGCGGAACTCGGCGAAGATCTCCGGCCGGCCCCGGGCGGCGGCGATGCGGTCCTCCATCTCGCGCACCTTGCGGAGCGGCCGGCCCTCGCTCACCACGCGCTCGGCGAAGGCCACCGCGCCCGCCGTCAGGTCGCCCTCGACCAGCTCGTCGAGGAGCCCGAGGCGGTACGCCTCCTCGCCGCCGATCGGCTCGCCGCTCACGATCATCGCGAGCGCCTTCTCCACTCCGACGACGCGTGGCAGCCGCTGGGTGCCGCCGGCCCCCGGCAGCAGCCCGAGCTTCACCTCGGGCAGGCCCAGGCGGGCGGTGCGCAGCCCCACGCGCCAGTGGCAGGCCAGCGCGACCTCCAGGCCGCCGCCCAGCGCCGTGCCGTGGATGGCGGCCACCA
Source organism: Candidatus Rokuibacteriota bacterium (assembly GCA_037446305.1). Classification (GTDB taxonomy): domain Bacteria; phylum Methylomirabilota; class Methylomirabilia; order Rokubacteriales; family CSP1-6; genus JBBIIW01. Next base: position 7,849 of record JBBIIW010000034.1, on the reverse strand, counting down.
CGGGCCGGGGGCCGCCCTCGAGGACCTCGAGCACCTCCCACAGCCCGGGCTCCCGCGGCGGCTGGCCGAACTCCGTGATGTCGGCGCCGGCGATGAAGGTCCGCCCGGCGCAGGCGATGACGACGGCGGCCACGGCGGGATCGGCCGCCGCCTGGCGCAGCCCGTCGCGCAGCCCCACCCGCACGTGGTGGCTGAGCGCGTTGACGGGCGGGTTGTTCACGGTGAGGACGGCGACGCGGCCGCGCCGCTCGAGGCTGACCGACTGGGTGATCGCTGGTGTCATGGGGCTCCCCTCGGCGGAAAAATCGGCCCCCTATGGTACTCGACCCGCGGCGGGATGGGGAGGGCGAGGAGGACCTCCGGGACCGGTCGCCGAGCGCGCGCTCCAGCGCCGACGTCACGTGTGTCGGGGGGCATGAGGAGCACCCGGACGGGCCCGGGGGGACGCGTCTACACCTTCAGCCGCGGATCGAGCGCGTCGCGGATCCCGTCGCCCAGCAGGTTGAAGCCGAGGACGGTCAGGAAGATGGCCAGCCCCGGGAAGGCGCCCAGCCAGGGTGCCTGCTCCAGGTACCCCCGCCCGCTGGCCAGCATGATGCCCCAGCTGGGCGTGGGCGGCTGGGTGCCCAGCCCCAGGAACGACAGCGCGGCCTCGGTGAGGATGGCGAAGGCGATCGAGAAGGACGACTGCACGAGGATCGGCGCCAGGCAGTTGGGCAGCACGTGCAGCCGGATCACCCTGAGGTCGGAGGCCCCCAGCGCCCGGGCGGCGGCCACGAAGTCGTTCTCCTTCACCGACAGCACCTGGCCGCGGATCAGGCGGGCGAAGTGCGGGACGAAGACGATGCCGATGGCGAACAGGGCGTGGATCAGCTTCGGGCCCAGGACGGCGGTGATGCCCAGGGCCAGCACCAGCGTGGGGAAGGCCAGGATCACCTCGATGCCCCGCATGATGAGGTCGTCCACGCGGCCGCCGAAGAAGCCGGCGGCCAGGCCCAGGGGCAGCCCCACGGCCAGCGCCACCGCCACCGTGAACAGCCCCGCCTGCAGCGACACGCGGCTGCCGTGGATGACGCGGCTCAGGATGTCGCGGCCGATGTCGTCGGTGCCGAAGGGGTGGGCCGGACTCGGCGGCGCCAGCACGCTGGCGAAGTCGGTGGCGATGGGATCGTAGGGCGCCAGCACCGGAGCCAGGGCCGTCACCAGCAGGAACAGCCCCACCAGCGCCGCGCCGGTCAGGCCCACCCAGCTGCGGCGGAACTGGCGCACGGCGATGGCCGTCAGGCCGGCGGGGGGCACCTCAGCGCAGCCGGATGCGCGGATCGAGGACCGAGTAGAGCACGTCCACGATCAGGTTGGACACGACGTAGCCCACCGTCAGGAACAGGATGACGCCCTGCACGATGAAGAAGTCCCGGGCGAAGACGGCGTCGATCATCAGCCGCCCCACCCCGGGCAGCGCGAACAGCGACTCGGTGATGATGGTGTTGCCGAGCAGGCCGCCCACCTGCAGCCCGATGACGGTGACCACGGCGATCAGCGCGTTCTTCAGCGCGTGCTTGCCCACCACGATCCGCTGCGACAGGCCCTTGGCCTGCGCCGTCCGCACGTAGTCCTGCCGCAGCACCTCCAGCATCCCCGAGCGGAGCTGCCGGGTCACCAGCGCCGCCAGCGCCGTGCCCAGCGTGATGGACGGCAGGACGAGCGACCGGACGCTCTCGCCCACGTCCACGCCGGGCGGCACGAACCCGGTGGGGGGCAGCCAGCGCAGCAGCAGCGCGAAGACGTAGATCAGGATCAGGCCCAGCCAGAAGTTGGGCAGCGAGAAGCCGACGAGGGCGAAGGCGGTGCTGGCCAGGTCCACGCCGGAGTTGCGGCGGACGGCCGAGACGATCCCCAGGGGGATGGCGATGAGGAGCGAGATCGTCATGGCGAAGGCCAGCAGCTGCAGCGTCACCGGCAGCCGCTGCAGGATGGCCTCCGTCACCGGCTGGTTGGTCCGCAGCGAGCGTCCCAGGTCGCCCTGCAGCGCCCGGCCCAGCCACTCCGCGTACTGGGTGACCAGCGGCCGGTCGAAGCCCAGGCGCGCCCGCAGGCGAGCCAGGGTCTGGGGGTCGGCCTCCTCGCCCAGGAACAGGACGGCCGGATCCCCCGGCAGCACGTGGACGAACGAGAACACCACGACGCTCACGAGGACCAGCAGGGGGACCGTCGCCAGGAGGCGGCGACCGATGAACTGGATCACCGCGCGCCGGCCCGCTCAGCGCCGCTCGAGCCAGATCCCCTTCGCCCGGATCATGCCGTCCGAGATGTGCTCGAAGCCCTTCACGTGCTGGCCCCACACCTTGATCTCGGGATCGTGGTGCAGCCAGATGTACGGCGCGTCCTCGGCGGCCAGCCGGGTGACCTCGGCGTAGAGCGCCTTGCGCTTCTCCTGGTCGCCCTCGCTCCGGGCCCGGTCCAGGAGCTCGTCCATCTTCGGGTGGCTGTAGCGCACCCGGTTGAGGCCGCCCTTCGAGTGCAGGAACAGGTGGGCGTTGCCGTCGGGGTCGGGCCGGCCGGACCAGCCGATGCGCAGGGCCACGAAGTTGTGGCTGTTGAGGTCGGCCAGCAGCTTGCCGAACTCCAGCAGCTCGATCTTCATGTCCACCCCGATCTCCTTGAGCTGGGCCTGGATGATCTGCAGCTCCTGGACCTGGGTGGGCTGGTTCCAGCCCTTGATGGTGAAGGCGAAGCCGTTCGGCATCCCGCCCTCGGCGAGCTTGGCCCGGGCCCGGGCCAGGTCGCGCCGCCAGGCGGTGAAGTCGCGGTCCTGGGCCCACATGCTGGGCGGGAACGGGCCCCAGGCCGGCGCGCCCAGGTTGTGGTAGACGACCCGCTGGATGACCGTGCGGTCCACCGCGGACCAGATCGCCTGGCGCAGGGCCCTGGTGCTGAACGGCGCCACCTGGGTGTTGAGGTGGATGCCCTGCCACCAGAGGCTCGGGATCTCCGACACCGTCAGGCCGCGCTCCTGCCGGGCCGCCGCCACGTCCTTGGGGTGGATCTGGTGCATGAAGTCGATCTGCCCGGTGCGCATGGCGGTGAAGCGGACCGAGGCGTCGGGGATCGGGCGGTAGATGATCTCGTCGAGGTAGGGCCGGTCCGGCTCCCAGTAGCCCTCGAACCGCCGGAGGGTGAGGTGGTCGTCCTTCACCCACTCGACGAACCGGAAGGGGCCGGTGCCGACCGGGTTGCGCGCGAAGTCGTCGCCGTACTTCTCGACGGCCGCCTTCGACACCATCATCCCGGCCCGGTCGGTGAGCACGCTGAGGAACGGGGTGAAGGGGGCGGTCAGCGTGATCTCCACCGTGAAGGGGTCGACGACCTTGACCTCCTTCACGGGCGCGATCTCGCTCCGGCGCGGCGAGGCCAGGGCGGGGTCCCGCATGCGGTCGAAGTTCCACTTGACGATGTCCGCGTTGAAGTCGGTGCCGTCGTGGAACTTCACGCCCCGGCGCAGCTTGAAGACGTAGGTCAGCCCGCCGTTCCTGATCTCCCAGGACTGGGCCAGCTGGGGCACGATGCCGAACCGGGCGTCGATGTCCACGAGCTTGCCGTAGACGTTGTTGTAGACCTGCCGGTCCACGGCCGCCGTCGAGCGGTGGGGGTCCATGGTCGTGTTGTCGGCGTCCATGCCGATGCGCAGCGTGCCGCCGCGCACCTGGGCCGCCGCCGGCGGCGCGGCGGCCAAAACGGCCAGCGCGAGCAGGGCGAGCCGAACCGCCAGCCAGTGCCCGATCCTCATGTCTGCCTCCCTCGCCCCGGAGCCCCGGCTCCGGGCTCGTCGTGACCCGCGACCCTCTCCCGCGGCGCGCCCGATGATACACGAACTGCCCGGCCGCGGGCTTGCGCCGGGCCGGCGGCGCGTGCTATCGAGAACGGCGACTCGACGCCGTCTCCGGGGGAGGACCGTGGACAAGCGCGTGGCGATCACGATGCCGCTCGACGGCTTCACGCTGGCCGAGCACGCGGAGCTGGCGCGGGACGCCGAGCGGCTCGGCTACCGCGACGTCTGGTCCTGGGAGGCCGACGGCCTGGACGCCTTCAGCCCGCTGGCGGTGGCCGGCCTGTCGAGCGGGCTCCGGCTGGGCACGGCCATCGTCAACGTCTTCACCCGGGGCCCCGCCACGCTGGCCCAGTGCGCGGCCGGCCTGGCCGAGATCGCCCCCGGGCGCTTCATCCTCGGGATCGGCGCCGGCTCCAACGTGATCGTCGAGGGCTGGAACGGCGGCGTGTTCCGGAAGCCGGCCACGCGGGTGCGGGAGATGGCGCGCGTCCTGCGCCAGGCCCTGGCCGGCGAGCGGGTCGTGTTCAAGGGCGAGACCCTCAGCGTGGACGGCTTCCGCCTGGCCCGGCCCCCCGCCGCCCCGGTGCCCATCTACGTGGCCGCGCTGCGGGAGGGCATGCTGCGCGTGGCCGGCCAGGTCGGTGACGGGGTGATCCTGAACTGGCTGGCGCCCGAGGATGTGCCGCGCTGCGTGGCCGTGGTCCGTGACGCCGCCCGCGCGGCCGGGCGCGATCCGGCGGCCCTCGAGATCGCCTGCCGCCTGTTCGTCCACGTGGACCCGCCGTCGCCCGAGGCCGAGACCGCCGCCCGCCGGCACGTCGCCGCCTACCTCAACGTCCCCGTCTACCGGGCCTTCCACGAGTGGCTGGGCCGCGCCCCCGAGCTCGGGGCCATGTGGGAGGCCTGGGGCCGGGGCGACCGCAAGGGCGCCGTGGCGGCGATCCCCGCGCGCGTCCTCGACGACCTGCTGCTGCGCGGCCCGGCCGACCGGATCCGGGCCCGCGTGCGGCAGTACCTGGAGGCGGGGATCGACACCGCGTTCCTGTCGCTGCAGACCAGCGCGCAGGACCGGGAGCGCAAGCGGGCGGTGATCCGCGAGGCCCTGCGGGCGGTGGCGCCGGGCGCGTGACCGGGGTTCCCGCTCAGCGGGGCGTGCGCCCCCATACCTGGAACACGACGTAGGAGGTGGACGTCGTGGCCGGGTCGGCCAGGTGCCGGCGGCAGGCCCGCACGCACGCGTCGAGGTCCCCGGCGCTCAGCAGCCCGGCGCCCACGATGGCGCGCCGCATCGACAGCGCGGTGGCGGGCAGGAAGTCGGCCATGGGATGCTCGCGGGTGAAGCCGAGCAGGCAGACCCGGAGCCCCAGATCGGTCAGGCCGCGGCGGTGGAGCATGGCGAACATGCGCCGGCCCACCCGGGTGTCGGCGCCCAGGGCGGCGAACGTCCCCGTGACGGCCTCCTTGAGGCGGTCCCACGCCGGGTGCGGCGGGTGACAGGCCAGCATGGTGGTGTCGGCCTCCTGGACGGCCAGCACGCCGCCCGGCCGCGTGAGTCGCAGGGCCTCCGCCAGCAGCGCCTCGTGCCGTCCGATCGTCGTGAACACGAAGCGCAGGTGGACGAGGTCGAAGGCGCCGCCGGGCAGGCCCGTGCCATAGATGTCGGCCTCGACCAGCTCCAGGCCCTCCAGGCGCTCGGCGCGCGCCCACTGCGCGGCGGCCGCCAGCTTGTCGGGGTCGTTGTCCACGCCCACCACGCGCCCGCCGGGGCCGGCGCGCCGGCTGAGCAGATCCATGATGCCGCCCACCCCGCAGCCGAGATCCAGGCAGTGCCAGCCGGGACGGACGCCGATGGCATCCAGGAGGGCCTCGGCGTCGGGGGCCAGGGCGGCGGCCTGCATGCGCAGGCGGGCCATCTCCTCCCCGGTCCGCTGCAGCGGATACGACGGCGCCGGCCCGGCGGCGTCCGTCACGCGCTGGGCTCGGAGCCCACCACGCCGACGAAGGACACGCACTCCCCGGGCGCGCCGCCGAGGTTGTGGGTGAGGGCCAGCCGGCGGCCCCGGCCCACCGAGGCGACCTGTCGGGGGCCGGCCTCGCCGCGCAGCTGCAGCCAGCACTCGAAGAGCATGCGCAGCCCGGAGGCCCCGATGGGGTGGCCGAACGACTTCAGGCCGCCGTCGGGATTGACCGCCAGCTCTCCCTCGCGGTCGAAGACGCCGGCCAGGACGTCCTTCCAGGCCGTGCCGCGCGCGGAGAAGCCGAGGTCCTCCATCAGCACCAGCTCGGTCGGCGTGAAGCAGTCGTGGACCTCGGCCATGGCCAGTTCCTGCCGGGGGTCCTTGATGCCGGCCTGCGCGTAGGCGTCGGCGGCCGAGGCGACGACCTCGGGAAAGGTCGTGTAGTCGTAGTCGGGGTCCAGCGGCCCGGCGGCGGGCCCGGCGACGAAGGACAGCGCCTTCACCCACAGCGGCCGGTCCGCGTAGCGATGCGCGTCCTCGGACCGGACGATGATGGCGGCGGCCGCGCCGTCGCTCACCCCCGAGCAGTCGAAGATGCCGAGGGAGCCGGCCACCAGCGGCGAGCAGGCGATGGTGTCCTTCGAGACCTCCTTCCGGAACTGGGCCCGGGGGTTGAGGGCGCCGTTCCGGTGGTTCTTCCACGCGATGCGGGTCATGACCTCCTTGAGCTGCTCGTCGCTCAGCCCGTACTTGCGGGCGTAGGCCGGGGCCAGCAGGCTGAACATGGCGGGGGCCGTGAGCGGCGCCTGGGTGCCGTCACCGGCCCGGCCGATGTCCGGCAGCCCCGAGTAGCCGGAGTCCTTCAGCTTCTCGACCCCGATGGCCATGACCACGTCGTAGGCGCCGGAGGCCACCGCGTAGCAGGCGTTGCGGAAGGCCTCGGAGCCGGTGGCGCAGAAGTTCTCCACCCGGCTGACCGGCTTGTAGTCGATCTTGAGCGGGCGCGACAGGGTCAGCCCGCTGGCGCCGGTGAAGAGCGTGCCGAGCCAGAAGGCGTCCACCTGCCCCAGCTCGAGCCCGGCCGAGGCCAGCGCCTCCCGGGCGGCGTCCACCAGCAGGTCGCCGGGACCCCGGTCCCAGTGCTCCCCGAACGCCGTGCAGCCCATCCCCACGATCGCCACCCGGTCACGGATGCCGTTGCTCGCCATGGCGCGCGCCTCCGCCTCGATGATACTGCAGCCGGCGCCACGGTGCGGCTCAGCCGCGGACCGGGCGCGCCTTCCAGAAGTAGTTGTGGATGCCGCCCGCGGTGAGGAGGCGGCGGAACGTCATCTCGACCCGGTCGCCGATCTTCACCCGGCCCGGGTCCACGTCGGTCATCTCCGACTGGAAGCGCCCCCCGCCGTCGAAGTCGAGCACGGCGACGACCATGGGCGGCGAGGGCGAGAACGCCAGCCGGTCCACCGTGAACGTCGCGATGGTGGCCGGCACCTCCGCCAGCCGCTCCGGGGCCATGCGGTCGGCGGCATGGCACTTCACGCAGACGCGCTGCGGCGGCAGGTGCCGGGTGCCGCAGGCCTGGCAGCGGCTGCCGGTGAAGGCGAACTTCCAGGCCTCGTGGCGCCAGGCCGGGGGCGCCTCCGGCGGCTGCGGGTCGGGCCGCCGGGGCGGCTCCCGCTCGAGCCAGCCCCGCCACGTCAGGTAGGTCGGGTAGCTCACGCGGCCCGTCGCCGCCTCGATCTGCCGGGCCACGGTGCGCGGGGGTCGGGCCGCGGCCACCGCGCCGGTCGTCCGCCAGATGATCGCATCGGCGCCGTCGGCCAGGGTGACGTGAGCGATCAGCTGATCGGGCCCGGCCCGGTCCAGCGCGTCGGCCAGGAGCAGGCCGGGGTGCGCGGCGCCGGTGTTGCCGATGACACCGGTCAGATCGTCGCTCAGCGCCTCGCGCCGCACGCCCGCCGCCGCGGCCAGGCGCCTGACGGCCCGGCCGTGGGGCCCGGCCACGATCAGCCGCGTGATGGCCTCGGCCTTCACGCCCGCCTGCGCCAGCGCCTCGGCCAGC
>JBBIIW010000033.1:0-14077 GCA_037446305.1 Candidatus Rokuibacteriota bacterium | reverse complement strand
GCGAGCCGAAGTTCAGGCAGTCCGTGACGCCGGCCGGGCGGGCGCCGGCGCAGGCCACGTTGCGCGCGGCCTCGCAGACGGCCAGCGCCGCGCCCCGCCGGGGGTCGAGGTAGACCTGGCGCCCGTTGCCGTCGGTGGCCACCGCCAGGCCGCGGGCGGTCCCCTTCACCCGCAGCACCGCCGCATCCGAGCCGGGCAGGACCAGGGTGTTCAGGCCCACCTGCTGGTCGTACTGCCGGTACACCCACTCCTTGCTGGCGATGGTGGGCGAGCCGAGCAGGCGGCGCAGCGCCTCGTCGTGGTCGTCGGGCTCCGGCAGCGTGAGGGGGTCGAAGGCGGCCGCCGCCTCCAGGTACGCCGGGCGCTCGGTGGGCTTCTCGTAGCGCGGGGCCTCCGTGAGCGCGGTGACCGGCACCCGGGCCACCACCTCGCCGTGGTGGCGGACGACCAACTCGTCGCCGGCGATGACCCGGCCGATCTCGACCGCGTCCAGCTCCCACCGGGCGAAGATGCGCCTGACCTCGTCCTCCCGACCCCGAGCCGCCACCAGGAGCATGCGCTCCTGCGACTCCGAGAGGAGGATCTCGTAGGCCGTCATGGCCGTCTCCCGCTGCGGCACCCGGGACAGCTCGATCTCCATGCCGGTGCCGGCCCGGGCCGGCATCTCGGAGGTGCAGCAGGCCAGGCCGGCGGCGCCCATGTCCTGGATGCCCACCACCGCTCCCGAGGCCATGGCCTCCAGGCAGGCCTCCAGCAGCAGCTTCTCGGTGAACGGGTCGCCGACCTGCACGGTGGGCCGCCGCTCCTCCGCGTGCTCGTCGAAGGCGGCCGAGGCCATGGTGGCGCCGTGGATACCGTCGCGGCCCGTCTTGTTGCCGACGTAGAACACGGGGTTGCCGACGCCCTCGGCCCGGGCCCGGAAGATCCGGTCGGCGCGCACGAGGCCCACGCACATCACGTTGACGAGCGGGTTGGTCGCGTACTCGGGCGCGAAGGCCATCTCGCCGCCGACGGTCGGGCAGCCGAAGCAGTTGCCGTACCAGGAGATGCCGGAGACCACGCCCTCGATCAGGCGGCGGGTGCGGGGATCGGCGGGATCCCCGAAGCGCAGGGAGTCCAGGAGGGCGATGGGCCGGGCGCCCATGGTGAAGATGTCCCGGAGGATGCCGCCCACCCCGGTGGCGGCGCCCTGGAAGGGCTCGATGAACGAGGGGTGGTTGTGGCTCTCCATCTTGAAGACGACCGCCCAGCCGTCCCCGATGTCCAGGGCCCCGGCGTTCTCGCCCGGCCCCTGGAGCACCCGGGGCCCCCGCGTGGGCAGGCGGCCCAGGAAGACGCGCGAGTGCTTGTAGGCGCAGTGCTCGGACCACAGCGCGGAGAACAGGCCCAGCTCGGTGTAGGTCGGCTCCCGCCCCAGGCGCTGGATGATGCGGTCGTATTCGTCGGTGGTGAGGCCGAGTTCGCGCGCGAGCCCGAGCGTCGCCTTCGGCTCCGAACCCGTCAAACCGCCTCCGGGATCAGGCTATCGCTTCAGAAAGCTGCCGTCCTCGACCAGGGCGCCGAGGAGCGACTGGAAGATGAGGAGCCCATCGGTGCCGCCCATCGCCCGCTCGGCTGCCCGCTCGGGGTGCGGCATGAGCCCCAGCACCGTGCCGTCCTCGTTGACGATGCCGGCGATGTTCGCCAGCGACCCGTTGGGGTTGGCCGCCTTGGTCACCTGCCCGTCCGCGGTCGCGTACCGGAAGGCGATCTGCCGGTTGCGGCGGAGCGCGGCCAGCGTCTCCGGATCGCAGTGGTACTTGCCCTCCCCGTGGGAGATGGGCATCGTCAGCACCTGCCCCGGACGCATCCCGCGGGTGAACGGCGTGTCGACGTTGTCGACCAGCAGGTGCGTGGACTGGCAGCGGTACTGCAGGCACTCGTTGCGCATCAGCGCCCCGGGCAGCAGCCCGGCCTCGCAGAGGATCTGGAAGCCGTTGCAGGAGCCCAGCACGAGGCCGCCCCGGGCCACGAAGTCCTTGAGGGCCTCGACGACGGGAGACTTGCCGGCCACGGCGCCGGCCCGGAGGTAGTCGCCGTAGGAGAAGCCGCCCGGGAGGATGACGCAGTCGAACCCGCTCAGGTCGCGGTCACGATGCCAGACGTACTTCACGGGCTGGTGCAGGACCTCGCCGATGACGTAGTGGAAGTCGCAGTCGCTCCACGTGCCCGGGAACACGACCACGCCGAATCTCATGAGGTCCGGTCTCCTCTCCCTGGTGCCGCCTCCATCTTACCCGGTCGACCGGAAGCGGGCAAGGTGAACGGGCGTCACTCGATGGTGTAGTCCTCCAGGACGGGGTTGGCGAGGAGCTTCCGGCACATCTCGTCGGCCCGGGCGCGGGCCACCTCGGGGCTGGCGGCCTCCAGCTCCAGCTCGATGACCTTGCCGATCCGGAGGTCGGCGACGTCCTCGAAGCCCAGCCCGGCCAGCGCCCGCTTCACCGCGGTGCCCTGCACGTCCAGGATGCCGGGCTTCAGCCGGACCAGCACCCGGACCTTCACGCCGGCGTCCCGCCGGCCTCCACCAGGCGGCGGTAGACCTCCTGGTACGCGTCCTCGACGCCGCCCAGGTCCTGCCGGAAGCGGTCCTTGTCCAGCTTGGTCCCGGTGGCGGCATCCCAGAGCCGGCACGTGTCGGGCGAGATCTCGTCGCCCAGGAACAGCCGCCGCCCGGCCCGGCCGAATTCCAGCTTGAAGTCGACCAGAACCAGCCCTCGCCGCCGCAGGTGCGGCCGGAGCAGGGTGTTGACCCGCAGGGCCATGCGCCGCAGCCAGGCCAGCTCGGCGGGCGTGGCCAGCTCCAGCAGCCGCACATGGTCGTCGTTGATCATCGGGTCCCCCAGGGGGTCCGACTTGTAGTAGAGCTCCACGACGGGCGGCTTGACGGCCGTGCCCTCGGGCAGGCCCGTCCGCTTGGCCAGGCTGCCGGCCACCACGTTGCGCACGATGGTCTCGATCTTGATGATCTCCAGGCGCCGGCACAGCATCTCGCGGTCGGACAGGGTCGCCACGTAGTGGGTGGGGACGCCGCCCCGCTCCAGCAGGGCGAACATGGCCGCCGACATGCGGTTGTTGATCACGCCCTTGCCCACGATCGTGCCCCGCTTCAGCGCGTTGAAGGCCGTGGCGTCGTCCTTGAAGTACTGCACGATCAGGTCGGCCCGGTCGGTGGCGTAGACGATCTTGGCCTTGCCCTCGTACAGCTTCTGCTTGAGCTCCACGCGCGGAACCGCGGTCCCGGCCTTCACTCGTGGCGTCATGATTCCCCCTCCCCGATCAGCCCGATCCGACGGAACACGGTCTCGACGTGGCGGAGATACCACGCCGGGTCGAAACAGGCCTTCAGCTCGTCCAGGCTCAGATGGTCCAGGATCTGCGGGTCGGCGGCCAGCAGGCTCAGGAACGACCGGCGCTCCCGCCAGGCCCGCATGGCGTGGCGCTGCACGATCTCGTAGGCCGCCTGCCGGGGCAGGCCGGCCTCGGTCAGCTTGAGCAGCACGCGCTGGGAGTACACCAGCCCCTGGCTCTGCTCCAGGTTCTCGGCCATGCGGGCCACGTCCACCTCCAGCCCCTCCAGCACGAAGGCGCACAGGTCGAGCGCGTAGTCGAGCACGATGGTCGAGTCAGGCAGGATCACCCGCTCGACCGAGGAGTGGCTGATGTCGCGCTCGTGCCACAGGGCGACGTTCTCCAGCGCCGCCTGGGCGTGGGCACGGAGCAGGCGGGCCAGGCCGCAGATGCGCTCGCTGAGCTCGGGATTCCGCTTGTGGGGCATGGCGCTGGAGCCCTTCTGGCCCTCCGCGAACGGCTCCTGGACCTCCAGCACCTCGGTCCGCTGCAGGCCGCGGATCTCGAGCGCGATCTTCTCCAGCGAGGCCCCCAGGATGGCCAGCGTGGCGCAGAACTCGGCGTGGCGGTCGCGCTGGACGACCTGGGTGGAGACCGGGGCCGGCGCCAGGCCCAGGGTCCGGCACACCTCCTCCTCGATGTCCGGCTCCACGTGGGCGAAGTTGCCCACCGCCCCCGAGAGCTTGCCGACCGCCACCGCGTCCCGCGCCCGGCGCAGCCGCTCCAGGTTCCGGCCGGCCTCGGCGTACCAGACGGCGACCTTCAGGCCGAACGTCGTCGGCTCGGCGTGGACGCCGTGGGTGCGGCCGACGATCAGGGTGTGCTTGTGGCGCCGGGCGAGGTCGCCCAGGACGCGGCGCAGCCGCTCCTGGCCGGCCAGCAGCAGGTCGCAGGCCTCGCACAGCTGCAGCGCCAGGGCCGTGTCCCACACGTCGTTGGAGGTGAGGCCGATGTGGACGAACCGGGAGTCGGCGCCCAGCTGCTCTTCCAGGCTGGTGAGCAGCGCGATCATCTCGTGCTTGACCCGGCGCTGGATCTCCAGGATCCGTCCCACGTCCACGCGGGCCCGCTCCCGGATGCGGGCCATCGCCTCGGCCGGGATCCGGCCGCGCCGCGCGTAGGCCTCGCACACGGCCAGCTCGACCCGCAGCCAGGCCGCGTACTTCGCCTCCTCGGTCCAGATCCGGCCCATGGCCGGTCGCGTGTAGCGCTCGATCACGGACTCACCCCGCCGGGTCCGGGCCTCGAGGCCCGCCCGCCCAGGTGAACGTTAGAGCAAAGGGCGTCCCGAGTAAACATCGCGTGTCGGCCGGCCGCCGGCCGGGCCCGAGCGACCGGCCGACCGCCCGGCGGTCGCGGGCCAGGAAGCGAGCCGGGCGACGCTCGAGGGAGGAGGCGGCCGCAGCGGCAGCCGGGCCGGAGAGCGGTCGCGGGCGAAATGACGAGTCAGGCGAGGCCCGAGGGAGGAGCCCACCGGGGCGTACGTGGTGTGTGTGAGGATGGGCGACGACCGAGAACGAAGCCTGACGACGTCAGTTCGCCCGCGACAATTCGCGGGGGAGGTTGCGCCGGTCGAGCGGGCCATAGGTCGTCACCGCCACCCGGTCCTCGTCCAGCAGCTGGCCGACCAGGGCCTGCACCTCCTCGTGGGTCACCCCGTCGATGGCCTGCAGCATCTGGTCCAGGGTCAGGAAGGAGCCGAAGTGCATCTCGTGCTTGGCCAGCCGGTTCATGCGGCTGGAGGTCGATTCCAGGGAGAGCATCAGGCTCCCCTTGAGGTGATCCTTGGCCCGCCGCAGGTCGTCGGCCGAGATCCCGTTCTTCTTGAGATCCCGCAGCTCCTTGAGCGTGGACTTCAGCACCTTCGAGAAGTTCGGGGCGTCCGTGGCCGCGTAGACGTACAGGGTGCCGGTGTCCCGGAAGGCCTGCACCCCGGAGTGGATCGAGTAGACGAGCCCCTGGCGCTCCCGGACCTCCTGGAACAGGCGGGAAGACATGCTGCCCCCGATCACGTCGTTGAGCAGGAACAGGGCGTACCGCGCGGGGGAGCCGTGGGGCAGCCCGGGGAAGCCGACGACCAGGTGGACCTGCTCCAGCTCCTTGTGGACGATGTTGACGCCCGGCCTCATGGGCGGCGCGGGCAGGTTCCGGTCCTGGGCCGGCCGGGCGAAGCCGTCGAAGCCGGCCCCGAACAGGTCCAGCACCTGGTCGTGGGTCACGTTGCCCGCCACGGCGATGATCACCTTGGACGGGGTGTACTGCTCCAGGAAGTGCCCGTGCACCTGCTCGCGCTGGTAGGCCTGGACGGCCGTCCGGGTGCCCAGGATGGGACGTCCCAGCGGGTGCCCGTCCCAGACCTGGGCCGCGAAGAGATCGTGGATCAGGTCGTCGGGCGTGTCCTCCACCATCTTGATCTCCTGGAGCACGACGGACTTCTCGCGCTCCAGCTCCTCGGCGTCGAAGAGCGGATGGAGGAGGATGTCGGTCAGGAGGTCCACGGCCATGGGCAGGTGCTCGTCGAGGACCTGCACGTAGAAGCAGGTGTGCTCCTTGGTGGTGAAGGCGTCCATCTGCCCCCCGACCGAGTCCATGGCCCGGGCGATGTCCTCGGCGCTCCGGGTCGCGGTGCCCTTGAACACCAGGTGCTCGATCAGGTGCGAGATCCCGCCCCGCTCGTCGGGCTCGTGGCGGGAGCCGGTCTCGACCCACACCCCGACCGCCACCGACCGCACGTGCGGCATCCGCTCCGTCACCACGCGGATGCCGTTGGGCAGCAGGCTCTTCCGGTATTCTTCGGTCACGAGGCGGGCTTCCCCGCAGGGGGGATCTTGAGCTTCTCGCGGTCGGCCAGGGCCGGCTGCTCGCGCAGCGCCAGCTTCCGGCTCAGCCGCATCTTGCCGCTGCCGTCGATCTCGATGACCTTGACCAGCACCTCGTCGCCCTCGCTGAGGACGTCCTGCACCGACCGGATGCGGGTCTCGGCGATCTGGGAGATGTGCAGCAGGCCCTCGGTGTTGGGGATCACCTCCACGAAGGCGCCGAACTCGACGATCTTCTTGACCTTGCCCAGGTAGATCCGGTCCAGCTCCACCTCGCGGCAGATGTCCTGGATCATCCCGATGGCGCGCTGGACGGCCGCCGCGTCGGCGCCGAACACCGTCACCCGGCCGTCGTCCTCGATGTCGATCTTGGTCCCGGTGGCCTCCTGCATGCCGCGCACGACCTTGCCGCCGGGGCCGATGATCTCGCGGATCTTCTCGGGCCGGATCTTGATCGTGACGAAGCGCGGGGCGTACGGGCTCAGCTCGGCCCGCGGGCGCTCGATGGCCTCCCGCATCTTGCCCAGCACGAACAGCCGGGCCTGCCGGGCCTGCTGCAGGGCCGCCCGCATGATCTCCTGGCTGACCCCCCCGATCTTGATGTCCATCTGCAGCGCGGTCACGCCGCGCTCGGTGCCGGCGACCTTGAAATCCATGTCGCCGTAGTGATCCTCGGTCCCCATGATGTCGGTCAGGATCCCGAACCGGTCCCCTTCCTTCACCAGCCCCATGGCGATGCCGGCCACGTGGCTCTTGATGGGCACGCCGGCGTCCATGAGGGCCAGGGAGGCGCCGCACACGGTCGCCATCGAGGTGGAGCCGTTGGACTCCAGGATGTCGGAGACGGTGCGGATGGTGTACGGGAACTCCTCCTTGGCCGGCAGGACGGCCGAGACCGCCCGCTCGGCCAGGGCCCCGTGGCCGATCTCCCGTCGCCCCGGCGAGCCGAAGCGCCGCACCTCGCCGACCGAGAAGGAGGGGAAGTTGTAGTGGAGCATGAAGTGCCGGTAGGTCTCGCCCTCCAGCAGCTCGATCTTCTGCTCGTCGGCCTTGGTGCCCAGCGTGACCGAGACCATGGCCTGCGTCTCGCCGCGGGTGAAGATGGCCGAGCCGTGGGCCCGGGGCAGGTAGCCCAGGTCGATGGTGATCGGGCGGATCTCGCTGACCTGCCGGCCGTCCACCCGGATGCCGCGCTCGACGATCAGGCGGCGGACCTCGGCGGCCTCCACGGCCTCGAAGGCCTCCCGCAGGGCGTTCTTCTTGCTGTCATCCCCGCCCAGGGCGTGCACGACCTCGTCGAACAGCTTGCCGATCGCCTCGCCCCGGGCCTGCTTCTCGTGCACGGTGGTGAGGACCTGGGTCAGCCGGTCGCCCAGGATCTGCCGGACCTGGGCCTGCAGATCGTGGCGGGCCGTGGCGGCCTCGAAGGGCCAGCGGGGCTTGCCGGCCCGGGCCACCAGGTCCCGCTGCACGCGGACCAGGCGACGGCACTCGGCGTGCCCGAAGGCGATCGCCTCCAGCATCACCTCCTCGGGGACCTCCCGGGCCCCGGCCTCCACCATGAGCACGGCGTCCTCGGTGGCGGCGATGACGAGGTCGAGGGGCGAGCGGTCCTGCTCGGACAGCGTGGGGTTGGCCACGAAGCGACCGTCCACCTGCCCGACCCGCACGGCGCCGACCGGCCCCTCGAAGGGGATTCCCGACAGGCACAGGGCTGCCGAGGCCCCGTTCATGGCCAGCACGTCGGGATCGTTCTCGCTGTCGGCGGAGATGGCCAGGCAGATCACCTGGACCTCGTTCTTGAAGCCCTTGGGAAAGAGGGGTCGGATGGGTCGGTCGATCAGCCGGGAGGTCAGGATCTCGTGCTCGGCCGGCCGCCCCTCCCGCTTGAAGTACCCGCCGGGAATGCGGCCGCCGGCGTAGGCCCGCTCCCGGTACTCGACCGTCAGGGGGAAGAAGTCCTGACCCTCGGTGGCGGTCTTGGCCGCCACGCACGTGGCCAGGACCATGGTCCCGCCGTGGCGCACCACGACGGCGCCGTCGGCCTGCTTGGCCACCTTGCCGGTCTGGATCGTGAGGGGGTGGCTGTTGATGTCGATCTCTACGGTGTGAATCATCTGAATGCCTGTCCTCGCGTCTGGGCCGCCTTCCGGCGACGGTGTCGAGCGGGTCTGCCCGCTCCGGGGCCCCCGGAATGGCGCCGTCCGAGGACCAGCCTGTGGGTGTGTCGCGCCGGCGTCACCGGCGGATGCCGAGCTTCTCGATGATCGCGCGATAGCGCTCGGCGTCTTTCTTGCGGAGGTACTCCAGCAAGCCGCGTCGCTTGCCGATCAGCATGAGGAGCCCGCGGCGCGAGTGGTGATCCTTCGCGTGCTGTTTGAAGTGCTCCGTCAGGCCGTTGATCCGCTCGGTCAGCAGGGCGATCTGGACCTCGGGCGATCCGGTGTCGCTCTCGTGAACGCGGAACTGCTCGATCAGGGCCTTCTTCTTCTCCAGTCCGAGCGGCATCGGGGGACCTCCAATCGCCGCACCCCGGGGAGTGTCCTCCTCCAGTGGTGGGTTCAAAAAGTCTTGTTTTGTCTGCAATTACGGCTCATCTTACCAGTGTTTCCCCCCCAAGTAAAGTTGAGGGTCCTCGAGCCGCTTCCGAGCCTCGGCCACGTCGGCGGCGATCTGCTCGCGGAGCGCCTCCACGCTGGGGAAGCGCCGTTCCGGGCGCAGCCGACCCAGGAACCCCAGGCGGACCCGCTGGCCGTACAGCACGCCTTCGAAATCGAGCAGATGGGCCTCGACCACCAAACGCTGCTCCCCGAAGGTGGGCCGCACGCCGACGTTGACCACCGCCGGCTGGCGCTGCCCCTGCACCTCGAGCTGGCCCACGTAGACGCCGGCGGCGACCAGGACCGGCCGGTCCGGTCTGACGTTGGCCGTCGGGAACCCCAGGCCCCGCCCGCGCCCGGCCCCGGGTTCCACCGTGCCGCCGATCGCGTAGGGCCGGCCCAGCATGCGGGCGGCCGTCTCGACGCGGCCCTCGGCCAGCGCGGCGCGAATCCCCGACGACGAGACGGGAGCGCCGTCCAGCAGAAGGGGCGGCATGACGTGGGTCCGGAAGCCGAGGCGCTCCCCCAGCGCCCGGAGCAGGTCCGGATTGCCGCGGGCGCCTCGCCCGAAGGTGTGGTTGAAGCCCACGACGACCTCCCGGGCCCGCAGGCGGCCGAGAAGCACCCCCTCGACGAAGCGCTCGGGCTCCATGCGGGCCAGCTCCGGCGTGAAGGCCACGACGACCGTGGTCTCGATGCCGGCCTCGGCCATCAGGGCCAGCCGCTCCTCCACGGTCGCGATCGGGATCGGGGCCTGCTCGGGTCGCAGCACCTCCAGCGGATGAGGATCGAACGTGCAGGCCACGGCCGCCAGCCCGGCCTGGCGCGCTCGCTCGACCGCCCGGGTCAGGATCGCTCGGTGACCGAGATGAACGCCGTCGAAGACGCCGAGGGCGACCGCCGCCGCCGGGCCCTCAGGCGGGTAAGACTCGAGGCCCCGGACTGTCTGCATGGAGGATCCGCGCGGGCTTCACCCCTGCCCCGCCGCCCACGACGCTGCCGACTCCCAGCAATCGCCCCTGCCCCTCGTGGACGGCGACGAGCGGGCCGTCCAGGCGCTGCCCGGGCGGCGCCGCCACCGTCCGGCCCTGGGTGAAGGCGCGCGCCTCGGCCGGCCCGAGCCTGACCACCGGCCAGCCGGCCAGGGCCGCCTCGGGCGGCCGAACGCGCTCGCGGAGGGCATCCTCGGGCAGCGAGGCCACTGCCGGGGCCGGGACGGCGCCGTCGAGCGTGAACGGCCCGACCCGGGTCCGGACCAGATGCTCGACCACGGCCCCGCATCCGAGCGCCTCGCCCAGGTCGGCGACCAGCGCCCTCACGTAGGTGCCCTTGCCGCAGACGACCCGCAGCCGGACCGAGGGCGGGCTCACCTCCTCCACGTCCAGCGCGTGCACGACGACCTCGCGGGGCTGGCGGAACACCTCGCGGCCCTCGCGGGCCAGCTCGTAGAGCCGCCGTCCCTCGTGGTGGACTGCCGAGTACATGGGCGGAACTTGCCGGATGCGGCCCACGAAGCCGCGAGCCGCCCGGACGACCGTCTCGGAGGTCAGCGGGGGCACGGGCCGCTCGGCCAGGATGCGGCCCTGCAGGTCCTGGGTATCGGTCGTGACGCCCAGGCGGATCGTGACCACGTACGCCTTGTCCTGCTCGGCGAGGTACGGCATCAGCTTGGTCGCCTCGCCCAGCAGGATGGGAAGCACCCCCGTGGCCGTCGGATCCAGGGTGCCGGCGTGGCCGACCCGGCGCAGGCCCAGGCGACGGCGGACGAGCGCCACGACGTCGTGGGAGGTCATCCCCGCCGCCTTGTCCACGACGAGGACGCCGGAGGATCGCGCCGGAGCCCGCGTCATGCCGGCAGTGCCGCCTGCACGGCGGCCAGGACCGTGCCGGTCGCCTCGTCGAGCGGCCCGGCGACCGTGCAGCCGGCGGCGTTGGGGTGCCCGCCGCCGCCGAACGTCGCGGCGATGCGGCTCACGTCCACGTCGCCCTTGGCCCGCAGGCTGACCTTCACCTGGCCGTCGCGCTCGCGCAGGAGCACCGCCACCCGCACGGAGGCCAGGGAGCGGGGGTAGGTGATCAGGTCCTCCGCCTCCACGAAGCTCTCGGGAACCAGCCCCGACGGCAGGGCCAGCCAGGCCACGCGGCCGTCCGGGCTCACCTGCACGCGGCTCAGCACGGTGCCGAGCCAGCCGAGGGCCTCGGCAGGCCGGCGCTCGTAGAGGCTCCGCGACACGTGATCGGGATCCGCCCCCGCCGCCACCAGGGCCCCGGCGATCCGGAAGGTGTCCGGCGTGACGTTCGAGTAGCGGAACGAGCCCGTGTCCATGTGGATCGCCGTGAACAGGTTGGTGGCGATGGCCGGCGTGATGGGCAGGCCCAGGGCGACCAGCAGCTCGTAGATCAGCTCCCCGGTGGCGGCGGCGCGGGGCTCCACCCAGTTCACGTCGCCGTACCGCCGGTTGTCGTGGTGGTGGTCGATGTTCACGACAGTGGCCCCGGCCGCCCGGGCCTGCTCCAGGAGCCCCTCGGTGCGCTGCGGGTTCGGACAGTCGGTGAGGACGACGACGTCCAGGGGCCCGCTGACGCTCCGCAGCTGCCGGTAGCGCTCCACCGCGGGCAGGAACGACAGCGAGGCGGGGGCCGGGTGCGGGCCGCCCGAGACCACCGCCCAGCCCCGGGCACCCAGGGCCAGGTCGAGCGCCAGCAGCGTGCCCAGGACATCGGCGTCCGGGTGCACGTGGCCCAGCATCAGCGCGCGCCGCCGCGGCGCGCGGAAGGGCGCCAGCACCGCCTCAGCGACCGGCATCGAGCTGCTTGAGCAGTTCCTGGATGCGGGCCGCGTGCTGCATGGAGCGGTCGGCCCGGAACTCCAGCTCCGGGGTCACCCGGAGGTCGAGGTGCTGCCGCAGCCAGCTCCGGATGAAGCCGCGGGCGCTGGCCAGCGCGGCCAGGGACGCGGTCCACTGGGCCTCCTCCCCCAGCACCGACACGAAGACCCTGGCCGTGCGCAGGTCGCGCGCGGTCTCGACCTCGGTGACCGTGACGAAGCCCAGGCGGGGATCCTTGAGCTCTCGCTGCAGCAGCAGCGAGATCTCCTCCTTGATGAGCTGGTTCACCCGATCCAGACGCTTGCCCTGCATCAGAGGATCTCCACGGTCATGTCGATGACCGTGCCGTCCACGTTGGCCTCGATGAAGTGCATGGCCTTGGCCACCACCTCGTTGGCGTGCCGGGAGTCGTGGGAGACGGCGGCCACGGCCAGCGTGGCCCGCTGCCAGATGTCGTGGTGATCCACCTCGGCCACGGCCACCTCGAAGCGGCTGCGCACCCGCTCCTTGAGGCTCTTGAGGATGTGGCGCTTGCCCTTCAACGAGCCGACCTCGGGCAGGTGGAGCTCCACCGTGCCCAGGACCACCCGCGCCGCCGACATCGGAGGCTCGCGCGCCGCCTAGAGCGTGCGCGCGACTTCCTCGGTCGTGAAGACCTCGAGCAGGTCTCCGGCCTGGAGGCCGCTGACGCCGTCCACGCCGATGCCGCACTCCAGCCCGGCCAGGACCTCGCGCACATCGTCCTTGAAGCGCTTGAGCGAGCTGACCGTGCCCGTCCCCAGGACGGTGTCGCCGCGGCGGACGCGCACCCGGGCCCCCCGCTGCACCTTGCCGTCCAGGACGTACGAGCCGGCGATGGGCCCCAGCTTGGAGATGACGAAGATCTGCCGGACCTGGGCCCGGCCCAGCGTGATCTCCCGGATTTCCGGAGCCAGCAGGCCGGCCAGCGCCGCCCGGATGTCGTTGATGGCGTCGTAGATGACGTTGTAGGTGCGCACGTCGACGCCGTTGGCCTGGGCCTGCTGCGCGGCCTTGGGCTCCGGCTTGACGTTGAACCCCAGCACGATGGCGTTGGAGGCGGAGGCCAGCATCACGTCGCTCTCGCTGATGGCGCCCACCGAGGCGTGGATGACCTTGAGCTTGACCTCGTCGGTGCTCAGGCGCTCCAGGGCGTCGGTCAGCGCCTCCAGGGAGCCCTGCACGTCGGCCTTGAGGACCAGGCGCAGTTCCTTGACCTCGCCGCTCTGGATCTGGCGGTGCAGGCCCTCCAGCGTGATGCGGGTGGCCGCCTTGACCTTGGCCCGGTCTTTCTCGGCCCGCATGGTGGCGATCTGACGCGCCTTGCGCTCGTCGGAGACCGCGACCAGGACGTCGCCGGCCGCCGGCACGCCGCTGAGCCCGAGGATCTCCACGGGGTCCGACGGTCCGGCCGCCTTGACCTTCTTGCCCGTGGGATCGATCAGGGCCCGGATGCGTCCGGAGTGCGAGCCGACCACGACCGCGTCGCCCTCCCGGAGGGTGCCGTTCTGCACCAGCACGGTGGCCACCGGCCCCCGACCCCGGTCCAGACGGCTCTCGATGATCACGCCCTTGGCCGCCCGGTTCGGGTTCGCCTTCAGCTCGAGGATCTCGGCCTGGAGCGCCGTCATCTCGAGCAGCTGGTCCACGCCGGTCCCCTTCTTGGCCGAGGTCGGCACGAAGATCGTCTGGCCGCCCCAGTCCTCGGGCACCAGGCCGTAGTTGGAGAGCTCCCGCTTGACGCGGTCGGGGTCCGCCTCCGGCTTGTCGATCTTGTTCACCGCGACCAGGATCGGCACGTTGGCCGCCCGGGCGTGGTTGATCGCCTCCACCGTCTGCGGCATCACGCCGTCGTCGGCGGCGACGACCAGGATCACGATGTCCGTGGCCTGGGCCCCGCGCGCCCGCATGGCGGTGAACGCCTCGTGGCCCGGGGTGTCGAGGAACGTCAGCTTGCCGTGTGAGGTCGTCACCTGGTAGGCGCCGATGTGCTGGGTGATCCCGCCGAACTCCTTCTCGGCCACCCGGGTCTTGCGGATGTAGTCGAGCAGCGAGGTCTTGCCGTGGTCGACATGCCCCATCACCGTCACCACCGGCGGCCGCGGCACGAGCGCCGCCTGGTCGGCCTCCTCCTCCTCGATGACCTCGCCCTCGACCGAGCGGATCTCGACATCGAACCCGAACCGGTCGGCCACCAGCTTGGCCTCGGTCGGGTCCAGCAGGTCGTTGACCATCCGCATGACGCCCAGCTCCAGCAGGGCCTTGATCACCTCGCTGGACTTGCGCCGCATCTTCTCGGCCAGCTCGGCCACGGTGACCGACTCCGGCACCCGGACCAGCTCGCGCCGGACCTCGGCCGGGGCCGTCTCGACCGCCACCTGGGCAGCCGGCAGCGGCTCCGGCGCGGGCTTCGCCGCCGCGA